>NZ_JAJGZS010000020.1:23460-108060 GCF_020806285.1 Shewanella sp. 10N.7 | reverse complement strand
GCGTTAGCATTTTCGAATAAGGCCGAAGCAGTAATCAAACGAAGTCTAAAGCTGGATCAATCCCCGTTGAAAATATGCGCTTTTCAGCATTTTTCGTTGGGGCTGCGGGGTGTTCCAAGAGGGTATTGCAGTTGATACCCTCTTGGTCGGGTGTGGGTGGAAAACCCACGACTTTAATCCAAACGAAGTTTGGAAATATAGAAAGGAAATTTACGGTCTAACTCAGGTGTTAACTAAGCATCACGACTTTGTTTTTAAAGTAGCTAACAAATTTTGAGGCTGGAATGTGTTACACCTAAATCAGCCAAGCGAGCAACACGCCCTAATGACCTTTAGATTGTTTAGGTTCAATATTGCTTTGCAGGTATTGACGACAAAAGTCTGCTTTGGTTAGCGGTGTGGAAAACATAAAGCCTTGTAGGTAATCGCATGATAGCTGTTTAAGCAACAGCTGTTGGGCGTGAGATTCAATTCCTTCCGCAACAACTTGTACGCCGATATTATGGGCCATGGTAATAATTGCTTTTACTAATGCGACACTGCTTTCGTTAGTTGTGATATTGGTTATAAATGAACGATCGATTTTGATGATGTCGATATCAAGCTCTTGCAGATAAGCTAAAGATGAATAACCCACGCCAAAGTCATCAATGGCAACTTTAATTCCGTTGTTATTAAGTAGCTTTAATTGTTGCTTAATAGACGAGTCTGGTGTCATCAAAGTATTTTCTGTTACTTCAATTAAAAAAGCACCATGTGGTAGCTTTGACTTATTACAATCTAATATCCATTGATCGATCCACTTTCCAGAGCGATCTATTTCGGTTGGGGATGTATTTACACTAATTTGTATTACAGTGCCCTGTAATTGATAAAACTCAATTGCATCAGCAATAACTTGCTGACGAACCCAATTACCAATTTCCACTATAAGCCCGCTTTCTTCGGCAACTGGAATAAAGTCGTTAGGTTCAATTAAACCCCATTTAGGATGATTCCAGCGGATTAATGCTTCTACTTTCTTTAATTGGTTGCCGTCAATATTAACAATGGGTTGATAGAATAATTGGAACTGTTCAGACTTAATCGCTTGCCTTAATTCTTCTGTAAGGCGTCTTTTACCCAATGCTTGTTCTTCCATTGAAAAAGAGAAAAACTCGTAACGGTTACGTCCCTTACTTTTGGATAAATACATTGCTTGATCTGCGTGTTTGACCACATCTTCAATGGTCTTGCCTTCGCTAGGGAAGAAGGTTAAACCGATACTACTAGTAATATAAACTTGCTCATTTTTAATGGTAATCGGTTGCACTAAGCTGCTTTTAATGACCTCGGCAATTTCGCTGGCACGACGTTGATCATTAATGCCTTCAACGATTAAGGTAAATTCATCGCCACCTAAACGAGCCACTGTATCATGACCACGAACGCAGTTTTTCAGGCGTTTAGCGACCTGTTGTAACAACAAATCACCGTAATCATGACCAAGGGTGTCATTAATCTCTTTAAACCCGTCTAAATCAATAAATATAAGGGCGAAAATCATTCCTTCCGTATCTATCAATGATTGCAATTTTTCATAGAAATAACGTCTGTTCGGCAGGTCGGTCAAGCCATCTTGATAAGCGAATTGGTGTAATTTCTCATTTGCGCTTTCAAGCTCTTCGGTTCTACTTTTTACCTGGCTTTCTAAGCGCTTATCACGTTGCTCAATGGTTTCAAGCATGTCATTAAAGTGAGCGCTTAACTTGCCAACTTCATCATGAGATAACTCTTTGGCACGCAAACTATAGTCATTGGAGTCAGATACTCGTTCTGCAATAGTCGCTAAATGCAATATTGGGCTTAAAAAACGGCGCCGTAAGATGAGCGACAGTGAAAAACTGATCCCTAGGGCAAATATCAACAATATGATAATGAACTGGCCGTAGAATTTAACGCGAGTAGTGATATAACTTTCATCGGCTAAGATGTGAATTTGACCATACTCTTGTTCATCTAATGTCAGAGGGTTATTAATTTGGGTTACATTTATCGGTGGGTTTAAAATATTGTCTGGCTCACGGGGCGTTTTACTGACAAATGCCAGTACCTTGCCTTGGTTATCAGTAATTGTGACTGACACAATATCGCCGCGAAGTAGAATAGGCTCGATCAGTTCTTGTATTGCGTCTTGATCATCAAATAGAACTGCGGCTGTAATATTAGGAGATAGCATTTTAGCGATGGTTTGTAAGCCATCAACTTGCTCACGTTTTGCTGTGGTAAGTTCGTAGGCGCTGAATACAAAAGTAACGGTGATAATGGATGCAAAAGAGACCCCCATTAAAATCATGAGTAACTTTTTGCTGATGGTGTTCATCGAGAAGAATCTAGTCATGGCATCACCTATCCAGCACGCGACCAAGTCGCAGTACTTTTGAACTCATGGTGATACCAGATTGCTGTAATTGTTGCGGTGATATCTCGAACCTTACTTTACCACTGGCAATGAAAAAACGAATATGACCGCCAGCTTCAATGGTGCCTTTTGATTCGCCGACAATCATAGTGTTGGCTAAAGCTTTGGGGTGAACATTGTGCCAGTTGACCCATTGGATGAATGTTTCAGAGGTAATGAATAACAATTGGCAATGGTTAAATTGTTCTCCCTCAAATTGAATTTGTTTAATCAGAATAGGTTTGTCATCGACACTGCGCTGCTTAAGTGTTGATTGTGCGGTATCGACAAAAGCGGCGTCAGCGCTGCACAAATTAAAATATTCATCCTTGGTGGTATTATCTTGCCAATTTCCGTAGCGGGCGAAGTTATATAGGAAACCTGCTTTGAGTGCGTGTTCTTGCTCAGCCGCATTTGCATTCGGGCTACTGAGTAGCAAGAATGAGAATAGTAAAACCTGTAAAAACGAAGTGATATTGCGCATTAAGTTAATTAGAAGTTCGCCGTTACTTTGAACAATACACTTTCATCAATGTAATTGGGGATAGTGTATGTTTCTTGTCGATTTGCATATTCAAGATGACTACCTGCAAATAAATTTTTTCCAGTGACCGAGACAGCCCAGTCAGGAGTCAGTGCCCAGCTCCATGTTAAATCAAGCAAGGTGTAGTTTTCTGATTGATAAGCATCACTGTTTTCTACTCTTACCGAGGCAAAAATATTATGGTTATCAAATACGTGAATATCTGCTTTGGCAAAAATTTGTCGAGTTGTAGAGTCGCGTCCAATGGCTGGAAAAGTATTCTCAGGAAGATCATAATCGAAGGTGTTATAGCTATAACCTAGCTCAGCGTTAAACATTTCAGCAGGTACCCAAGACAACACAATATCGCCGCCTTGAGTGGTTACATCAGCGGTAGAAACGATATCAAATTGGATGGTTGTTTGAGTTAAGGCTTGTGAAGCCAGTTGTATTTGACCTGCTTGGAAAAGGGCTAGAACAGGTAAAAACTGCTCCATGTTAGGGTCAATATCAATAACAGCAACGTTTTCAGCTTCCGTATGATACACAGATACATCAATATTCCAGGCATCCTGCGATAAACGATAACCTAACTCATAGGATAAAGACGTTTCTGCTTCGACTTGATCATTGCCATTGAGATAGGTTTTTATGTGGTAATCGTCTATTGCCTCAATGCCTGTAGATAATGGCAGGACATCGCTAACTTTCTGACCATTAATGGCATAATTATCATTAAACTCAATAAGTGAGGGGATACGAACACTTTGGGATACTGATGTCCATAGTACTTGATTGTCTTCGGGTTTCCATAGCAACCTTGCTAAAGGCTGATACTCCCAATCAGTTAAGTCATTATGCTCAGCTCTGGTACCAATAACAAAATCAAGCTGTTCTGGAATAAGGGCAAATTGTGCCTGAACAAAGCCGCCGAATTGTTGTAAGTTATCGAAGTCTTTATCACTATGAAGAAATAAACTGTCTTCAAATGAAATCGTGCTATAGCGGTAATTTAATCCCCAATCGAGCTGTAAAGCTTGATAAATAAAGTTCATTTGATAATCAATATCAAAGGATTCAAATTCTTCTTGAAGGTAGGTTTGGGTACCTGATTGATCCAGCCACGATACTTGGATCATTTGATTTGCTGAGTCTGATATTCTATTTTCAAGTCGAGCCATTAATCGTGAGTCAGTGCGCTCTAGCTCACCAGAAAAGGTCACATTTTCATTAGTATCATCCACAACACCGCGATAGTTTTGTCCAAGTGTTGATTCCGTCATATCGCCTTGAATAAAACCAGACCAGTCATCATTGAGAGAAAAATCCAGTCGACCACCTAAGGAGTATTGCTCTGTGGTGTCATTGGGTTCAACAGTTAGGCCTTTTTTAGAAGCATTACCATCTTTCACGTGGCCATAAACACGGTAGCTTCCACTGCTGCCTATATCAGCACCATAGCGAATATTAGCATCAATATTAACTTGGCTACCGCTAGCTGCGTCCACAAACAGGCCGCGAGTATCAATGCTGTTTTTAGTAATAATATTGATCACGCCATTATTGGCATTACTGCTCCATAGTTGTCCACCCTGACCACGGATCACTTCGATGCGCTCAATATCATAAAGAGGCACGTTGAGGGTTTCCCAATATACTGCTGAAAACTGCGGGGTATAAAGACTTTGACCATCAATCATGACCAACATTTTACTGGAGAATCTTGAAGCGACTCCTCTAGCTGATATTGCCCATTGGTTGTTATCAAGTTGGCGAACGACGAGTCCTGGCACCATTTTTAAGGCTTCAGGAACAGAAGATGCACCCGAATGAGTAATGCGTTCTTTAGTGAGAACATAAATGGAACTGGCGGTATCGAAGGCTGATTGAGAACGTTTCATTGCAGAAGTCACTTGGACATCCATTGCCATTAAAGACTCTAAATCTAAATCTTCAAGTGAGTCAACCGCTTGAGCTATAGGAGAAGTAACTAATAGGACCAATAATAAGTTAATGTTTTTTTTCAATGTTTGCTCTCCGACAGTATAAATACGCATTTACTCAATACATCGCGCTTTGCCTTTGTTTTATATACAAGCTCACCATATTGACATTGCTGTTTGCGTTAATTCTTTTTATGCACCCTTGTGACGAAGAAGATAATTGGTTGCTTTATATTACTGTAACGCTATCGACTGTTTATCGAAGGTCTTGAAGTTCGCAAGTTAAGAACAAGAATGATAACCAGTTTTATTTGCTATTAAATGATTGATTAATCTAAAAGTTCTAATCAATAAATAACGTTACACCTGTTACGAGCGGGTTACAAGTAAGTGTATACTAAAGATTGAACTTGTGCGCTTTTTGCTGTTAATCAGCTTTAAAACCCCCTCTTAAATTATTTTTTAATAGTCTGATATTCAGGAAGTGTTGTTCTTTGCTGCTTGAAATATATTCGAGATAAAAACGGGTTAGGTGCAGCGATTGAATTGCTGCCTAGCAATCTAAGCTGCCAACACAGCCCTGAAAGATCAACACGCCCCCCAGTATGTAAGAAATATTTACTTGCTTGATTGGTTACGCCTATCAATCATTTTGAGCTGTGGTGAGGTTACGTGCTTAAATATATTCAAAGAAGTGTCTTATCGTTTTGTTGAGGTAAATGCTGCAGTGCTAGTGCTAGTGCTAGTGCTAGTGCTAGTGCTAGTGCTAGTGCTAGTTTTAGGTGATTTCATATGCATTGCCTTGTGAATTCAAGCTTAAACCCATAGTGGATATATAAATTCATTTAAAGTGATAACAAAGGGCATTCGTGTGAGAGAAATTAGAGCTTGCTCTAACTTTTTAATATTAATTAACAGGATTAAATGTTTGTATCAGCGGGCTAGAATTAACTGTTTTGCAAGAAATTTCTGTTAACAATGGCTGGCTTTTATTTTGTACCAAAACTCACCAAGTGACTCAATTCGCTGGGTAAAACCTGAATACTAGCGTAAGCCGCTCCTTTTTATCCTTTAATTGAAATATCGCATGGCAGAGGTGTTTACACCCCATCAACATCTCGCCTGCAGTAGTGCTTTGAGGCTGGCAACCCCTACTTTGGTATAATAGGCAGTTGCTTGACCAATGACACTAAGTGAATGACACTCAATGCTATTCAAATACCCTACCAAGTATGGATGACTATAAAAAATGTTAATTTTCTTTATTTGTATTGCGTTGTTAATCCTCGCTTACAAGTTCTACAGTCCTTTCGTAGAGCGTCAAGCAGGCATTGACCCAAACGCAAAAACACCACAAAAACGTTTTGAGGACGGTGTCGATTATGTCGAAGTTCATCCAGTTAAAGCGTATCTGATTCAATTCCTTAATGTTGCAGGTGTCGGTCCAATTTTTGGTCCAATTCTTGGTGCGTTATATGGCCCAATCGCATTAGTATGGATTGTGCTTGGTAATATTATTGGCGGTGCTGTTCACGATTACTTCTCTGGTGTGCTAAGTATCAAAGAAGATGGTAAAAGTTTGCCTGAAATCGCAGGTCACTATTTTAATATCTACTTTAAAGGCGTGATGCTGATTTTCACTGCGATGTTACTATTTTTCGTCGGTGTTGTTTTCATTATGAGTCCAGCAGGTCTTCTGAGTAATCTTGAATACTTTGAAGGGACCATTTTTGCTAATAACGTATTTTGGGTTGTATTAATCCTAGCTTACTACTTCTTAGCAACGTTATTGCCTATCGATAAAATCATTACCAAGCTTTATCCTATTTTTGGTTTATTGATGATTGTGATGACAACCTCTATCGCAGTTGCTTTATTAATTAGTGCGCCACAGTTACCAGAAGTTGGCGATATATTTGCTTACTTCGACCACAGCCATTACAACAATGATTTATTAGCGCCAAACCCTGATGGGCTACCTGTTTGGCCATTATTGTTTGTAACTATTACCTGTGGTGCAATTAGTGGTTTTCATTCTACTCAGGCGCCAATTATGGCGCGTTGTTTGACGAACGAGAAATACGTGCGCCCTGTGTACTACGGTGCAATGATGTCTGAAGGTATTGTGGCATGTGTATGGGCACTAGCGGGTATTGCTGCTTTCCCTGGTGGTTATGTTGAGCTGAAAAGTATTCTTGATGCTGGTGGTCCAGGCTTGGTCGTTAACCAAGTTGCCAGTACTTACCTAGGTGTTGCGGGTGGCATTATGGCGATTATCGCCGTAGCTATTTTCCCTATTACGTCAGGTGATACCGCTTTCCGTTCACTGCGTCTAACAATTATCGATGCGTTTAATATTCCTCAAAGCATGCGTAACCGTCTATTAGTTGCGATTCCAATTTTAATCATTGCTTACTTTATGACTAAAATTGATTTCTCTTTGATTTGGCGCTATTTCGCTTTCTCAAACATGCTGCTTTCAACCAGTGTTTTATGGTTAGCCACTAAGTACTTATTTGACCGTGGTACTTTCCATTGGATTGTAAGTTTGCCGGCGATTATTGGTACCTGTGTCACTGTGTCTTACATTATGACAGCAGGTATTGGTTTAGGCTTGCCTCAGTCGTTAAGTCAGCCTGTTGGTATCGCAACCGGTATTGTCTGCTTAATTGGGCTTATCATCGCCCATAACAAGCGAAAAGCTGTGACTCAATAAGCGTTAGCTATAATCAAAAAGGACTGCATTGGCAGTCCTTTTTTGTTGCTGATATTTACAACAAATAAAATCGAGATAAGAATGAACCGTTAGTCGCAATCAGCTGCAGTAAATCAGCTGCAGTTAGTTGTGAATCAATAAAAAGCGATTGAATCACTGATGAGTTAGAGATTAAGCAATACTCTTTAACGAGTGATTGCGCAGTCTGGGAATTGATTCGGCTTTTAGGGAACAACTTGGCGGACAAATGGGCTTGAACGGCAAAGGCCAGCAACTTACTACATTCTTGCCTATAAAGGATAATAATTTAAATTTAAGCATTGAGCATTGAGCATTGAGCATTGATTAAAGAGGCAGGGTGAGGTTGTCACCCATGTATCATGACTTAGACGGTGAGCAGACGCCTGTGCCTGTCAACGCAATATGATTTAAATTGTTCTTAATCACCTTATTGCCGACGTCATAGGAAGATTCAGGGCGGCTAATTAAATAACCTTGGACGCAGTGAATACCAAGGTTTTTGATCAATTCAAACTGCGAGGCAACTTCAACCCCTTCAGCCACGACTTTGAGGTTTAATGTTTTTCCTAAGCCGCTGATTGAATTTAATATCTTTTCGTACTTAGGGTTAATTGTGGCTTGGTCGATAAACAACTTATCAATTTTAATCACATCCACAGGTAAGTTAGCAAGGGTGGATAATGAGCTGAAACCCGTACCAAAATCATCAATGGCAATTAATACCCCTTCTTTACGTAGATTTTCCAAATCTTGAATAATCTTTTCGGAAGCATGGAAAAGGCAAGACTCAGTTATCTCAAGTAATAAGGCACTTGGTGGTAAACCTGTTTTAGTTAAGGTGTCCATAACCCAGTCATAAATAGGTAAGTACTTTAATTGTACGCCAGAGATATTGACTGACATTCTGACTTTGTTCATTCCTGCGTTATGCCAAGCTGACATTTGGCGACAGGCTTCAAATAGTATCCAATTTCCTAGTTCAATGATGAGGTTTGAGTCTTCGGCAATAGGAATAAATTCAGCGGGTGAAATAGGGCCTTCCACCGGGTGGTTCCAGCGTACCAGCGATTCGAAGTAATCAATGCTGCAATCGTCAACATTTACGATAGGTTGAAAAGACAAAGTGAAGTTTTGACTGGCTATTGCTAAGCGAATCTCTTCGAGCAGGTAATGATAACGGCGAATTTTACTGCCCATTTCAGGCGAGTAAACTCTGAAAATACCGCGGCCATCAGTCTTAGCACGGTACATTGCAACGTCGGCCATTTGTAATAATGCATTCGGATTTGAAGCGCTGTCTGGGTAGGTTGCAATACCAATACTGGCACCAATTTTAATCACTTTATTGCCAAGTACGAAATCGCGTTCAATTTCTTGTAAGACGTTTTTAGACACCTCTACGGCTCGCAAGTTATCTTCGATGTTGTCGATAAAAATAGAAAACTCATCACCACCCAAGCGAGATAAATTAAGTTCTAGGGCAAATGATTCGCTCAGTTTACTGAGTCCATTGTTACGCACAACGGTAGTGAGTCGTTCAGCCACCTGAATCAGTATTTCATCACCAAAACTATGTCCGAAAGAGTCATTAACTTGTTTGAAGCCATCTAAATCGATGAAGAGTAAGGCTTGTTTGCAACCTGTCTGTTCAGCTTTTTGCAGTTGCGATTCAAGGTGTTCTAAATAGGCATGACGATCAATCAGACCTGTCAGTTTATCTTGGTAAATGCTTAATTGAGTTTGAATGTTATGTTCTTTTACGTGCTTATTGAGCTCATTAAGGGCGATGCTGATCTGGGAGAGTGTATTAGCTTGCTTACCTTGAGGTAAATCGATATTAAAATTAGCGAGTAACTTATCGGTTTCACTACGAATAAAATCTAATGAAGCGCTATTCTTTTTTTGAGATTTTGATCTTATATAAAAAGGGATTGCGTAGGCGAGTAGCACCATGAGTAAAAGTGGGATATTACTGAACATGATCATTTCACTGAACACATCTTTTATTTTTATCACACTGAGGCTTGATTCAGCCCTATTTAATACAGCGAAATAATATTGCTCAGATTTTACAATATCGTTTTCAAGAAAAAGAAACTTTTCCCAGCTGGCATTGACGTTGACGACATCAGAATTATTTACATCGATTATTTTATGATGAAAGTTATTGCTATGAATAGCCTGTAAGCCCTGATTAAAACTAATTACAACTAACACGTACAACATCAAAAAGAAGCTGACAAAGGTAAAAATTAGTTTTGAAATTTTGGTCATAAAATATCTTAATGCATCGCTGTGATGTTACAACTAGGTTTAAACCTTGTTTCACCTGGTGCGAAATTATAAATCTAAATATCTACGAATACAATAATGGTAATATTAGTCATAAATATAAAGTCTAATAAATATAGATGGTTAAGTTATTTGTGTTACACCGTTGATACAACCTGATACATAACTTCATAACATATGTGCTGTTGTAATAGAGATTATTTGTTTTTACAAACCGAACTTAGTTACGCAAGGAACACTTAGTGAATGTTGAATTAATGTTGTATTTTAAGTTGTTCGCAGTGTAAATAGTTTTAAACTTGAAGTATGTTATTTAAGTTACAGTTTATACTTTTATCATTTTAGTTTTAAATAAGTGTTGGGTGTAGCGTTTTTCTAATAGAGTTCATGATTAAATGTATGACTCAAACTAAGAAAGTTGAAAAGGGCATTTCTCAACCATGTTGTCAAAAACAGGTCATATAGTAGGAAGTTTGAACAGCAATAAAGAGCAATTGGCATTCCTAAGGCTACTCAACCTGCTATTAAAACTCGGGTTGATTTTATTTGGTATAGAGTTATTCGATTTAACTCGTCCGCCCAATGAACTGAGTTATGTCTTGTTCCTTGAAGCTGTGTATGTGGCTTTTTGTTATCGCTATCGGTTTCAATGTATTAATACCCCATCTATTTTATTAATAACACTGATCGTTGATATTCTGTTTTGGTCTACTTGGCTTTTTTACACCGGTGGGGCAACTAACGCCTTTGTATCACTGCTGTTATTACCTGTCGCTATTGGTGCGGTAACACTTCCACGCTGGGCGCCGTGGATACTGACCTTTCTTTCGACCAGTTTATACACATTGATGATGTTGACTATGCCAGAAAATCGGATTCGTCATCATGGCATGGATATGAGTTCACACTACCTTGGTATGTGGTTTAACTTTGTTATTTCGGCCTTGGTACTCACGATTACGGTTGGTTATATTGCAAAGCGGGTGAGACAAAAAAATGCCCAACTAAGCTATTTACGTGAAGCGCAATTACGTCAAGAAAAACTGTTAGCTTTAGGCACCGTCTCTGCGCAAATGGCACACCAAATGGCGACGCCTTTATCCACCTTAAGGTTGCTAGTTGATGAACTTGTTGAAGATGGCACAGCAAAAGACATCGAGCCTGAAATGCAACAAGCTTTAACTCGATGCGAAACCACTTTAGCCGATTTAAGATTGGCCACCGAATCCATTCGTCAGCAAAAAGCTTACCCTCAAAAAGTCGATAAACTAGTGAGTAACTTACATGAGCAAGTGCAATTACTTATGCCTGAAACTGAGCTCACCATTGAAATCGATACTTTAGCTGCTTATCCCGCAGTGAATGCTGATACCAGCTTGTTGCCAGCGTTACTGGCCTTAATTGAAAATGGCGCGAGAGCCAGTTTAGAAAACATCCAAAAAGCGCAGGTGACTTTATCAGTGACTTCAGGTGATTCTGGACAATTATGTTTCAATATTCGTGATTTTGGCAAAGGCATGAATGCAAAAGAGTTGTCTGAACTGGGTAATAATGTGGTTACTAATCCAAAAGGCATGGGCATAGGTGTATTACTTAGTCATGCAAGTTTTGAACGTTTAGGTGGTCAATTAAGTTTGTCACGCCATAACCAAGGAGGCACTATCGCATCTGTGATGTTGCCAGCAAATTATGATGAATAAATTGTTAATCATTGAAGATGACTTAGCGCTGTCAGCAGCGTTAGCAAGGCGATTGACTAAGCAAGGGTTTGAATGCGCGCAGTGTAATGATGCTAGTGAAGGCTTATTAATGGCCAGACAGTTTAATCCTAGTCATATTTTATTGGATATGAAGATTGCTGAGCAAAATGGCCTTACGTTGATTAAGCCATTGAGGGGGTTATTGCCCAAGGTTAAGTTGGTACTGCTGACTGGTTATGCCAGCATCGCAACCGCAGTAGAGGCGATAAGGCTCGGTGCAGATAACTATTTAGCTAAACCTGTGGATACGCAAACCTTACTAAATGCATTGAATGTTGAACTTGAGGATGATGGACAAACTCAAGCTGATTTTACCGAGCAACCTATTAGTCCTAAAAGGTTAGAGTGGGAGCATATACAGCAGGTGCTCGCCAGTAATAATGGCAATGTGTCAGAAACCGCGAGGTTATTAGGTATGCACCGTCGCACGCTGCAACGTAAGTTACTTAAAAAACCGATAGCAGATAATCGTCCAGCCTAACTCGCGCCAAAACTCATATCTACGCTCTCATCCAACATTAAAGCCTCATTCAATGAGGCCTTAATGTTCATGATACCTTGAGTTAGTAGGAGCCTAACCTTAAGCTAATAACCCTAAGCTAATAACCCTAAGCTAATAACCCTAAGTTAATAAAACTGTGCTAATAACCCTAAGTTAATAACACTAAGCTAATTACACAGTGCTAATAACACTGTGCTTAAAAACGATACTCGCCCGTTACCCAAGCTTGTAGCCCGACACCAGGCATACGCTCGCCTGGCATTAAATCGCCTCCCATAACACGGTTATATCCCGCTAAGTGATCCTCATATTCAGTATCAAATAGATTATCTACACCCGCTTGAAGCCCCCAAGTATCAGCGTCATAGCCCACCGAAGCATTGAGCAAGCCATAGCCTGATGTCGTTTGCTCTAACTGGGTGCTTGAGACATTGTTTTGTGCACTGAATCCCACAGCTTCCATGCGTGCACGCCAGCCATTGTGCTGATAATTTATGCCTAGCAATATTTTAGGTGGCGCAATACGGTAGAGATTATCATCAATGTCTTTACGTTCGCCGCTGATGTAGTTCGCTAACATATCAAAAGAAAATTCATCATTGAGTTGATAATTGGCGTTGATATCTATGCCCATTAGGGCTGCATCAACGTTGGCAAATTGCATTGGGTTACTGTCGCCCATCATTGCCGCAGCCATAATCACCGCAGGATCAGTGGAAGGAATGCCTTGAATGTAATCATCAATTTGATGATAGAAAACCCGTGGACTAATCGTGAGTTTATCTGCGTGATAATCAGCACCAAGTTCAAACTGATAAGCGGTTTCTAATGCTAATGACACATCACCGACATAAGTGCGCCCATCAGCTAAACCACCCGTTGACTGCATGGGGACCCACAAATAGCGTTGCTGATAACTGGCAGGTGACTGCTTATGTGCAAAACCCATAATCCAACTAAGCTCAGGACTCACTTTATAACGGCCATTAATTACTGCATCAATGCCGGTTTCTGAATGCGCGCGATCGGCGTTATTAAACCTTTGCATCAACACATTAACTGCAGGCATTATCATCGCCATAGAGTGACTGACTTGCTCTGCATCGGATTGGTAATATTTAACCCGAGCTCCAAGCTCCCAATGCCAAGCATTAAAGGCCTGCTGCCACTGCACAAAGGCGCTATATTTATCATCACTGACGCCAGAAAAATTATCGACTAAAAACATTGGATTTTCAGGATTGGTAATCACAGAGTCATGTTCACTTAACTGGCTGTCTACTCCCCATTGCCATTGCTCGTTACTTATTGAAAAGTGGGCATCATAACTAGTGCTATCAGCGTTGTTGTAACGTGCGCCCATAGATGGCATTAAATTGCGTTCAGAAAAGTTATCCATACCATGACGGGCGTCGCTGTACGCCAGATGCCAGTTAATTTCCCAATCATTGAGTGTGTGTATACCATCGAATTGAACTCTATCAGTACGAATGAAATCAATGTCCATTGGTAATGCGGGTGTGCCTGCATCTGTGGTTTCACTATGCAGATAGTTAATGCCTATGGATTCATTTTGACGGGTATTATCTGCAAGGTTAAATCGATATTGACCGCCAAAAACTTGTTTGTCATAAGTGGTGGGTGAAATTTCATTGCCATTACCGGTTTCGCTATTGTCATTGCCGTGCATATCATCTGCAAAGACGAGAATACCGTGACTATCATTAGCGAGATTAGCTTTACCGCTAATGGCTGTGCGAGCACCATTGGTTTGATATTGGCCTGCTAGTTCCGCTGAGTTTTGCTCAAATTGAACCTGAGTTTGAATCACGTTTACACTGCCACCTAATGTATCAATACCCGATGATACAGGTGCAATACCACGATAAAGCTCAACTCGCTCAGTCATGCTAATACTGGCATAACTTAGCGGTGTATCCATGGCATTAGGCCCTGCGCTAGCAAGACTGGCACCATCAATTTTACTATTAACACGATCGCCAGACAGGCCACGATATTGAACCATACCGGTTAAAGGCCCATTAGCATTCACTGCAGCTCCTGGTAATGCGTTAACCGCTTGCGCAATATCAACAGTTGGCGAGATATCTTTGGGGTTAACAAGCATGATAGGCGTGGCCACTGAACCGCTGATGTTAATCACTTCAATGATCTCATCAGCTTGAGCGTGACAGTGGAAGAGGGTACTTAGCGCGGCAACAGGTAAAGCAGATAACAAAGAGTACACAGATAAATTTAGCTTCATATTATGTTTTTATTGAAGAATCGTATGTTAATGCTCTGTGTTATTTAGTGGTGACACAATTAGAATGTCCTAAACTGCGACAAGATGTCGCAGGGCCATTCAGCTTTATTCCATTTTAATGTAACCAACAGAAGTTTGGGTCAGTGCATTAATTAGCTCATTACTTTTTCATAATAAAAATGTTGTTGTCATTTTGGGTTTGCATATATTGCTCAATAATGGCCCTCGCTCGAAGAAATACAGGCCCAAGATGTAATCTTCGACTCGCTAAACAGTCAATTGTATTAATCCAACCATTGGGCTCGTATTCAACATCTAACTTGACGAGTTTGCCTTCCTCTATGGCTGGTGTAACCATTTCCTCAGGTAGAATCGACCAACCGACTCCTTGTTGAGTCAGTTCATTCATAAGATAATGACTATTGGCATGCCATCGCTGTGAGCTAATCCCATAACTAAACCACAGCTCTTGCCCTGTGTTGGCGCGAAGTACGACCTGCCTGTGCTGACGTAAATCAATGTCTTTAATACGGCGCATTTGGGTTAAAGGGTGACTCGGGGCAGCAAGTGTAATGAATCGAGTGTAACCAATGGTGCTGAAATCAACTTGATCTTGGATTTTCCCGTCTGCATAAACTATTCCCATATGAGCACTACCGTTACTGACGAGCTGGCCAATATCCAGTGTTGATTCTGCGATGATCTCGATATTAGTAATCGGGAACTCATCAGCCAATTTAGCTAATTGGCTCAGTAATGCAGGGCTGATTAAGCTTTCTTCGATAGCAATGATCAATTCGTGTTCATGTTGTAATTCCAAAGAGGCTATCTTTTGATCAAAATGCAGTTGTTGCAGCATGAGGGCTTTCACTGCTGGGAGTAAAGCTTCACCTTCTTTGGTCAGTGATGGCGTATTACCACTACGATCAAATAAGGTTTGATTAATACTCACTTCTAAATTGGAAATTGCTTGGCTAATGCCTGATTGCGCTCGCTGCAGTTTCCTTGCCGCTGCAGAGAAAGAACCGGTATCGCAAACAGTAATGAATATTTTTAGTTGCTCTAAGCTGTACATTCAATTATCGCCTTATTGTGTAGCATCGCTTCGGATCAGTCATATTAAGCTATCACTTTTAGTGATGGCTGTTAATTTTTGTTAGGTGAATATGCAGGTCATAATCCAACTCGATTTAATTCAGAATCCTATGTGTAAAGTAAGATGAGGTTGTTATGTCTACAGTAGAGCGCATATTTCATGCTGTGTTGTTTGAGTTTCTTGCCATTATTGGTTCAGTTATTGGTTTGATGATATTTACTGATTATGCGTTAGCCTCCCTTTCAGGAACTATGATAGCTATTGCGACAATAGCCATGGGATGGAATTTCATCTTTAATATTATTTTCGATAAGTTTTACACCGAACCTCGAGAGCAAAGAACTGTCATTCAGCGAATGATTTATATTGGTTTTTTCGAAGCAGGCTTATTAATGCTCACTATCCCCGTAATGGCTTATATTTTAGGGATTTCATTGATAGAGGCATTCTGGCTAGATATCAGTGTGACAGTTTTCATCACTATTTACGCCTATGTCTATAACTATGCATACGATCATATTCGTGTTCGTGTCATGCTTAATCGCAACAAGGTAGCGCTTGATACTCAATAATATCGAGCGCCTACGTAATATTTAGTCAATCAAAGCTGTGCTTGTTTATGTCATTAATCTGTCTCATTTGTGGGTTAGATTTATATCCTGGCCTAATCATGATTTGTTAGAAATGGACGAGGTGAATGGCAAAGTTTTCCTTCGAGCACAGTTTTGAAATTGATACTCTCAAAAGATTGATTGCTCAGTATCAAGGTCTATTTCGGCACCAGTCATTATTGGATTTACATTATCGCGGTGAACCATTATCTGTCACAGCTATTGAACTTGGTAAGCAAGATGCACCTTGCCCCACGGTGTTGTTTGTCGGTGGTGTACATGGGGTTGAGCGCATTGGTGCTCAAGTCGTATTAGCTTTTTTAGGCAGTTTGTTGAATCGTCTTTCTTGGGACAGCCATTTACAAGCATTACTAAAAGAAGTGCGTTTAGCATTTGTCCCCGTCGCAAATCCTGTGGGCTTTTTACAAGGCTCACGCAGCAATGGTAATTATGTTGACTTAATGCGTAATGCCCCTATTGATGCAGAAGAAAAAGTGACCTTTTTAGTGGGGGGGCATCGGCTCACTAACAAGTTGCCATGGTATCGGGGCAAGAAGGGGATGGAAGCTGAAACACAAGTTCTGGTGGATTATGTTCACCAATTGCAAGACTCAAGTACCAGTGTTATTGCCTTAGATGCTCATTCAGGTTTTGGTTTGTCAGACCATATTTGGTTTCCGTATGCCCATACGCGTAAACCCTTTGAAGCAATGGGCTATATTTATCACTTAAAGCAATTATTTGATCGCGGTTACCCACATCATGGTCATTACAAACTGGCCCCTCAAAGTCATTTTTATCAAACTCATGGTGATATTTGGGACTATCTTGCTCAAACAAACCCCAGTAATAACCCCTTTATTCCATTAACGCTTGAGATGGGCTCTTGGGCATGGGTAAAGAAGAACCCTCGGCAAATTTTTAATTTCTCTGGTTATTTTAATCCGCAAAAAACACATCGACACCATCGAATATTACGCCGACACGTGGTATTAATGCAGTTCTTAATTGAAGCGGCTTACGCTAATGTGCTTGAAAACATTAACCAAGCACAATTTGAGCGTTTACAAAATGACGCTGAGCGATACTGGGCTAAAAAGCCTTAAGCATCTTGATAGCAACAGCTTAATTCACAGGCGTAGAAAGGAGTATTCTGATGGCAACTTGGGTGTTATTACGTGGATTAATGCGAGATAGTCGTCATTGGTATGGTTTTGACGCTCAGCTGCGTGATGAAGGAATAGACGTATTAACCCCTGATGCAACTGGCAATGGGACTTTAGCTTCGAAGCCAAGTCATTTAACGATTGGTAATTACAGCGATGACATTTGGCAGCAAATTGATAAAGGGCTTAACGATAATCCAGAGTTTAGCCGAGAGTTAGTGATCATTGGCGTGTCGATGGGTGGCATGATTGCTCTAGAGATGGCCAGACAACGCCATAAACAAGTACGTCATGTGGTTTTGATTAACTCCAGTGCTGGTAACTTGTCACCTTGGTATCAGCGTTTTCAACTAAGACCACTAATCAGTTCTATTTGGCATCGACATAAAGCAGCAAATCTAAGCTTTATTGAGTCTTGTGTTCTCAATTACACCACTGTAACAAAAGCCCATGACGAAAGTGTTATTAGCGATTGGGGCAAAATGCGCAGTCAACTGCACACCAGTATAATCAATGGTGCGAGACAAATTTACGCCGCCGCACGTTATCAATGCACTTGGTTTGGTCATTGCCGTGTGAGCGTTATTGGAGCTAATCAAGACAAATTGGCGAACCCTAAATGCAGTAAAGCATTAGCGGAGTTTTATCATACCCCGTTACTGCAAGTGGAACAGTGCGGTCATGACGCTACACTTGACCACCCAGATCAAATAAGACAATTGATTCAAGAGACGATTTCTGAATCTGTATCATAGGTTTTGTTATCCAACATAATGCATATTCGCTTATCAACTCAATCATGCACTGGTCATGTGGGCTAGATAACGTTAAATTAATTTAGATTAGTTATAATCGAGTTTAATCAATGACGGGTGGAAGATGTTGTGCTGACACAAATTTTAGTGACGCTTTTAGTAATAGCCGGTGCTTTTGCGTATTTACGCAGTGGAAGAAGCAGTAAAGTGGCTCGCAGTGAGAAATACATTGCAGCTGATGCTTCACCATTTTTTAGCCGTATTGTTATTTACGCCATGATTGCAGTGTCAATGCTAGCGTCTGCAAGTTACTGGGGCTGGACTTGGTATGATGATAATACCGTTGTTGAGGTCACTATATCTTCTCCAATCGAAGCCATGTCGGCAAGCTACCAAGTACGTAAAAAAGACATTGAAGCCCAGCGAATTACCACTGTTGATGGTATTCAAATTCGTTTATCGAATCAGGAGCGAGTAACCGTTAAAGTCGCTGAAACTCAGTAAGCGATTTAACTTGGTTTACTTAGCTGAGATATAGTAGTTGAGATTTAGTCGCTTAGTATTAATAAAGCCACTATTTTAAAAATTTACTTTTCAGCTGAGGAGTAGGAAGCATACAAGTCTCTTTTTTTCCAAAGATACGGTAACGATTGTGAGCTAAAACACGGTAAAAGTAATTCCGAAACCCAGTGGGTAACACCTTAAATACCCTACATAAAAACCAAAGCCCTGACAGATCTTTAGTTATCTCTAACGCGGCATCACTTCTTAGTAAATACTTTCCCTCTTTTATTAAAATAAACGAATCAAATCCAATATTTTCCAATTGATACTCAGTCATTAACGCTCGCGCGGTTTCACTTTGCATTGGCGTAAAAGCAAACACATCTTTGTGGTCACGTTTAATGATGAAGTTGACTGCGCCATTGCATAGGTTACACACGCCATCAAAGATAATTATGTGTTGTGTCTTCATTTTCCCTAAGCACCCTGTTGTATGTGTTTCTCTATTGAATCTACTTTTGAGTATTTCCCCATTTCACACAAAACTCAATAAAATGCTTTAATAGCGGATTTTGGTATTTATCTTTGTGGATCAATATCCAAAACTCTCTTTGCATGTCTACAGGTACATTTATTTTACTTACTCGCAGGCTCTCTAAAGCATATTGCGCTGCAATATTAGATAAGCAACCAAACCCCAAGCCTGCAGCGACTGAATTAATCAGTGCTTCTGTAGTATTTAGCTCAACACTCGTATGCCAATTCCCTATATGAGGCGCCAGATTTTGCATAAAACAGTCCCTTGAGCCAGAACCTTGTTCCCTTAATACCCAGTGACTGTTATCTAATGAGCTTAACTCAATCATGCTTTTTGCTGCTAAAGGATGATTAGGCGAGCTAATCACACACATCTCATCTTGGCTAAAAGGGATGGCGATAATATCTGGGTGATGGTGCTCACCTTCAATCAGGGCAATGTCTAGCTCAAAATCCACCAGTTTTTGGCAGATATGTGCTGAGTTTGATACGAACAAACTTTGTGATTCATGGTGATATTGCTGCCTGAAAGCACTGAGTATTATGGGGGTTAAATGATTACCTACAGTGTCACTACTGCCAATACGCAGCTGCCCAGACATGACTTGCTTATCGTTAAACATCAGACTGATATCGCCAAGTCGGTTGATTAACTCATCGGCAAGCGGCAGCAGTTTATGACCCTCCTGATTGAGTATTAAACGATTATTCACTCGATCAAAGAGCGGATGTCCTAACTGCTTTTCAAGTTCAGCTAACCCCATGCTGACGGCAGCTTTTGAGAGACACAAATGTTCAGCCGCTGCGGTAAGAGTCTTATGTTGGGTGATCGCGCTAAAGACATTCAACTGTTTAAAAGAAATATGCGGGTTCATGGTTGTCTCATTTTAATTGGATCCGGATTGAGGCTTTTATTGAGGTTGGTATTGAGATTCGTATTGAGGGCCGTATTAGGTTAGTAATAACAAATACGTTCAATTTAAATTAACCCATGTTTTAAATTGTTGGATATATATAAACAAATAGCAAGCGTATTATGGCCTTAATTAAACAATTCCTCGCGGTTGATAGCGCAATATCAGGCTAAGCAATCGCAATAATTAGCTTGAGGTTATTATGATTCAGAAAGCAAAACTTAGGTTATTAATGGCGCCTACACCTATGGCAGGGCTGGCGTTAGGTATCGCAAGCCTAGGTTGGAGCTGGGAAAGTTTGGCCAATTTACATGGGGTAGGTCAATGGCTCAGTGCAGCGATAGCTAGCGTATTATTATTGGTACTGACGTTTAAATTTCTGGTCCATTCTCATACCTTAAAGCAAGATTTAGCACACCCTGTAGTGGGGAGTGTCGTGCCCACTTTTGCGATGGCAACCATGGTGGTGTCTAACTCGTTAGGCCAATTTTCAGCTATCGCTGGTGATGCATTATGGCTGTTAGGTTTAGTGCTCCATATTGTGTTTTTAGTCAGCTTCTTATATCACCGCGCTAAGGATTTTGAATTACATCACATGGTACCAAGTTGGTTTGTACCACCTGTTGGGATTATAGTTGCTGACGTTTCATTTTCAGGTAACCCTCAATTAGCTTTTTTAGCGCATCTCGCATTAGTGTTTGGTATGTTTGCTTACGCGATTATGTTACCAATGATGATTTATCGTCTTATGTTTACCCATGAAATTCCAGATGCTGCTAAACCGACACTGGCTATTCTTGCCGCACCAGCCAGTTTATCCTTGGCCGGTTACTTAACGGTTACTGCGGATCCTTCTCCAGTGATTATCGCGTTATTGTTCGGCATTGCAGTGTTAATGACCGCAATAATCTACCTGGCATTTTTTAAATTACTGCAATTACCATTTAGCCCAGGTTATGCCGCTTTCACGTTCCCTATGGTGATTGGCGCCACTGCGTTATTTAAAATGGTGACCTGGATGGAAAGCATTGGCATGGCAGATGAGTATGTTCAACAAGTCAGGTTACTGGCTGGTGTAGAGTTAACTATTGCCACAGTGGTCGTTGCATATGTGGCTTTTCGATATGCTCATTTCTACCAAGGTGAGGCAAAGGTTAGCGTTTAAAAAAACGTTTAAGGCAGGTGTAGCAAAGCCAATCAAAATGAGTCATTGGCTTTGCTGTCATTTACTTTAGCGCTTGTTGGTTTAGCGCCATTTGCTTTAATGACTATCCACGAAAGGGTTTATCACTAATTTATGTTCAATTTCAGTTGGTAATAAAGGCGTATGCTTTTGCTTGGCATATTGCTCATAACCATTGCGGTAATAGGGGGACAAGGGATGACCTGATTGACCGCCAGGTATCGACATAATGGCATCTTGCTCAGCCCCAGGTTGCACAATAAAGCGTTGTGAAGCGCCAAAAGATTTACCTTGTACAGCAGGCATAAAGCTATCACCAAAACCTTCAATTGTAGGCATATCTAGCCAACGACTTAATTGCGGCAATTGTTTCGAAAAGGGATGTTGAATGGTCAGTTGGTTGACCTTGCCCCAGCGTAAATCGGTTAGTTTTTTCTTTGGACTATGTTTTTTAAGTAAAGCTGCAGTGGAATCTTGATAAGCCGAGACAGCAAAGGATTGCCAATTAGTATGATTTTTAGGTAGCCATGTTGCTGGTTGCTGGTTCAATATTTGCCACATAGGTGTTTCTAAATAACGCTTGATAGCCGATAAGCCACTACTACGCTGTTTCAGCTCGGTTTCAATAGGGGCAAAGGTTTGATCGATTAACGCAGTTCTAAATTTTCTAACGAGGGTATAACCCACAGAGTCAGCACAGGCACACTCGCCCCAACTGGAAATGTGTTTTATATCTTCAGCAAATAACACAGGTTGCTCACTGAGCACCGAAAGTAAATATTGCTGCCAAGGCGCTAAAAATCGCGCTTCATTATCCAGTTGTAACTGATAAAAATCATCTTCAGTAAAGTTATTTTTAGCCAGTAATCGGTCGCGGATTTGCGCGGCGCGAGCGCCAAGAGCATAGCCGCCATCGCCATATCTTAATTGCGCTTCAGCAGATAAAACTCTTGAATTAGCAGTCCAGATACGATGATTGTCAGGATTAATCATTTCAGGCATTACCGCTTGTTGTTGCTGCCAATTATCTTGTTGATAACCATTAGTGGATTGGGCGGTATCGGAAGGATTATCACGTGCAGGAACTGCTCCTGCGATTTTCCAGCCGGCGTTCCCTTGAGCATCTGCTAACAGCATATTTTGCGCAGGAATGCCGATTTGTGTAGCCAACTCTGTTCCTTGCTCAACACTTTGTGCATTTTCTAAAGATAACAATGCCATGTTAACGGCATAATCAGTATGTCCGACCCAAGATAAGGCATAGTCGATACCGGCAACAGTTTTGACAGGGCCATATTTGGATACTTGAACGGTATAATTAACCTGGCCTTCGGGTAAATCAATGGGTTCGTACTCAAGTTCTATTTCAGTGTCTGAGCTGATCTCTATCCAATCTGCAGTATCGATATAACTGTTGGTAAAGCCCCAAGCTAACTTTCCGTTAGAGCCAACAACAATGGCGGGGGCGCCAGGCAGAGATACCCCTGTAATTTGCTTCATGTTATTTGATTTATCTGCATCTGAGCGATGAGTGTTAGGGTAGTTGAGTTGAGCGCGATACCAAATAATCGGCACAGCAAAAGATAAGTGCATATCATCAGATAACATGGCGCGGCCAGTACCTGTTAATTGGCTAGTCACTGCCCAGTTATTACTGCCCACTTCTACTGGCTCTTCAATATCTTGATTTATCGCGCTAATGAGAATTTGTTCTTCAAGTTGTGGAATACTGCCTTGGTAAAGCGTTATTTGGCTATTATCTAATGCTGCTTGATGATGACTAGGCTGGATTAAAAATGCGAGCATATCATTGCCAAAAGCTTGCTGTAATTGGGTTAATGCCATATCGCGTTTGATCGTGTTGCCTTGCAAATCTAGGTACATACTGTAAATCACTAACAAACTGTCTGTTTCATGCCACTCACGGGGAGATGAATTTGTTAAAAGATATTCAAATGACAATACAGTTTGGTCGGCAAGCGCTTGGTTAACGCCTTTTGTGTATGCCGTTAAGGAGGCTTTATCTTGCTCAGGAAGTTGTTCAAAAATATGTTGGGCACGTTTTCTAAGCTGATGAAAACGGCGACTCTTATCTAGGTCTAATGCAGCTTTACCGAAGATTTCAGAAAGTTCGCCCGCTGAGTTTCTACGCAGTAAATCCATTTGAAAAAAGCGGTCTTGGCTATGGGCGTAGCCGATGGCGTAAGAGGCATCAATTCGACTATTCGCCGTTATGATTGCTGTACCTAAGGTATCACGCTCAATGGTGACTGGTGCTGAAATATCTTCACTGATAATAGTGTTGGATAGACTTGGCATACTCAGCCTTAACACGCAGTATACGGCTAAAATAATGGCTGAAGAAAACAAAAGCAGCGAGGCAAGTGTGTATTTGGTTATCTTGGATTGTAAAACCTTATTAAGGCTGACTGACATGTTTAATTACCCATTGGAGTGACCTGCCTATCATAACCAAGGTTATTGAAATGTTAAAAGTAGTTTTTGAAGTTTTACAGATAAAAGCAAATAAAAATGAATCAGTTAGCTCTGCATCGCTGAGTTTGAGCTAACTGCACTTGTTTTGAGTTGGCTTAAATTAGGTTTATTGATTGATTTTGGCTTTAAATTTCGCCTTGGTGTCATCATTAGCTTTGTTATACCAGTAATCAAGCATTTCGCCGATTTCGGCTTGATCTTCAGCAATGGTTTTAGGTTTAACGGCAAGGTTTGGTGTGACAGGTTCAGCTGGATGATTGATAGGTGGAGCTGACGCCGCCGTTGCGGCAATAGGTACTACTGCTACCTGAGCGGCAGGTGCGAAACGTGGCACTGAAGCAATGTGGCCAGCTTGGTTGTAGGCAATCATTTCTTCTGGGTAATCACGACCAATTTGTAAGCCAGCTTTAATCAAAGCTTCACTTTGAAAAGAAACAGTACTTCCTTGCTTGTTGGTGAGAGTCATACTGGGGGTTTTATTGAACTTGTTGGCAGCATTTTTATTGCGAATTGTTGGCAACGTTAACTCATATCGGTCATTCTGAGCATTAAACGTTAACACTACAGCATTGGAGTTAAATTGGGTTTGCATGCCATTATCGCGATAGTTGACCACATAATTAAATACAATTTGGTTTTCACCTTCAGAAAGCTTTATATCTCTATCACCGCTATAAACTTGGCCATTGAGCACTTTAACTTCAACACTTGTTGGGAGCTCTAACACGCTGGCAGCATATGCTAATGGAGTAAGGGTTAATAGTAATAGGCTAAAAAATAAGGATTTTGAGTTCATTTTATTCTCATTAGAGCTAAGGGCCGCTTCATAACACTGATTGCTGCGACTTTGATGTTTATGGGATTACCTGCATTCACGAACAGCCAAGTATGCAAGATTAAGTTATAGCAAACCTAACAAGAGTTACATAATGCAGAGGACTTGTTTTTAATTGATCAAGCCTTGTTGCTAACCCATTAAGCCTAACTTTTGATAATCAAAGAACTTACGGTGTTCAACACCTGCTAAATTGGTATTTACTTTGTTCGGGTGTTTATACTCGCCCCAGCTTGCCACATGACTGCCGACATTTAATACAGGGAAATCTGTAGTGTTATTGTCAGCAATGACGTTGTCACTGACACCAATAAAGCGCAATAAAGTGTGTAAGCTATTTGGTTCATTAAGCTTAATCGTCAGTAAATCATCTCTGTCAGCAAAGTAACGGTACACAGCTTGCTGATGAGATAAATAACATTGCTTTAAGCGAGCCTCGTCCAGTAAGTCGTCGGCACTTAAATCGCCGAAAGTCTGCTTAAAACACCGCTTCAAAATGGGGTGAAAGGTACCTGTTTTATCGGCCAGATTAGGCGCCATCTTTGTCAGCAGCATTTGAATTGAATTAATCCAAGGCTGTATAGGACGATTGATATAGATGAATTTGGAACCAGGGAAAATCTTATCTAATTGCGGGTAATCACAAAAACAAGGCACATCAGAAACCACATCAGCCACTTCAAAGGCTTTTTTAGTTAGCCCAATATGTGCAACCTTAAAACCATGCTCTAACAAGGCGACACTGACGCTGGTGGTACCTGTTCTTGGAAGGCCGATAATAAAAACTTTATTCATAGAAGCTAGATACAGCCTTAAATTGGTGTGAGTGCTTAGATTCAACTATTTCTTTTAAATAATTTGTGCAATTTAAGTGCGGTATAAGACTTTAATCACATGCCAACCGAATTTAGTTTTAACAAGGTGTGGGGTGATGAGTTCACCTGTAAAACAAACTTTGTCGAACGGAGGCACCATTTGGCCTTTTTTGAACTCACCGAGGTTACCGCCACTTTTACCAGAAGGGCATGAAGAGTGCTTTTTGGCAAGTACGTCAAACTTAGCGCCTTTTTCTAGTTGCTTGATTAAATCTTCAGCTTGCTGTCTATGTTTAACTAAAATGTGCAATGCAGCCGCAGTTCTGGCCATGTTGATACTCTCCAATAATATAGCCGCTAATTATAACGTGAATCATAACTTGCAAGCCAGAGTGGCAGTTGGGGGCGATGATGATTTTTGTGATTAATCTGAGTTTATATAGCTTACGTATTCGTTATAACAGCGTGATATGGGTTAATATGAAGGATGAATTTTTGCAAACTAGCACGTTAATATGCTCGTTTTAGAGCCCCTAATTAAGCCCGCTGATTGAGAGAACCTGATGATGACAGCCTCCGCAAGATTGATTTATGTTTATGATCCTATGTGCAGTTGGTGTTGGGGCTATAAACCTACCTTACTTGCATTAAAAACCCAGTTAATCGAACTGTTCCCAACCCTTGCAATTGACTATAAAGTGGGTGGTTTAGCGCCTGATTCAGATATGCCGATGCCAGCAGAAATGCAGCAGTTTTTAGCTCAAACATGGCATAAAATTGCCCAGCAACTCGGTACGGAGTTTAATCATGCTTTTTGGCAAGAGTGTCAACCAAGGCGTTCAACTTATCCAGCTTGTCGAGCGTGTATAGTTGCTAGAGAATTTGCTCTTGAGTCAGAAATGATGCTTGCGATTCAACAGGCTTATTACTTACAGGCAAAGAACCCATCAGATCTTGATACGCTTATTGAAGCAGCAGAAAGTGTAGGTATTGATAAAACGGTTTTTGCTGAACGTTTATCGTCAGCAGAAATAGCACAAGCATTTATGAAAGAATTGGATTTTGTGCATCAATTACCGATTAGAGGTTTTCCATCATTGGTATTGCAAGTGAATGGACAAAATATCGGGTTACCCTTGGATTACCATGATCCCCAAACGACGATAGATGCGATAACTAAGGCCTTATAATGAATAAGAAGATTAGCTAACTCAAGAATACCATCTGTGTTGGTCTCTATATGGACTTTAGGGTATTAACAAATTACAGATATAAAAAAACCAGCTGAGCGATCAACTGGTTTTTATTCTCTTTCAGAGAGGTTAACGCTTGATTTAGTGAACTAGCTTGGCCAAATCTGGTAAATGGTCAATCTGCATTAAGCAGTGCTTAAATCAAGGTTAAAGGACTTAAATACCCAAGGGTATTAGTCTACACCGTGACAATCAGCACATTCAGTGATTGTTAAATCTGGTGTATGTAGATCAGCATCTAATTCGTGATGGTCTGTAAAACCATGACAATCATTACATGTTTCGAGAGTTGCATCCATTTCAGCATGTTCTTCAACATTGATTGCTTCGTGACAATCAACACAATCAACAGCAAAAGCAGAACTTGCAAACATAAGTGCAGCAATCATAGCTAAATATTTCATAGTAACTCCATCATCAGTTAAGGGGCGTTATCGCCCATGCTAGGTGTTAAACCTGAGCAATTCGCGCTGACTCAATGACCGCATCTCTTAATGCAAATAAATCCGTTACTTTATAACTAAGGACACTGAATATTGGTTAGCACATTTTAATTTAGTATTCGTAATGCAATGTTAAGCAGAAGAGTGAGCTCTTAAACTTAAATTACTTTACCTACGATACCATCTTATTGATTTATGTTAATTAAAACTTAAAAGAGCGCTTAAAGCCACTTTTTTACATCTTCTATCATAGTTAATTTTCAAGGTTGTGATCTGCTTAATAAAATTCTCAAACTTTAAAATGTGTTTTGAGGCTTGTATCTAAGCATCAATTATCAGTTTATGTGCAGTATATTGTCACTAAGATGAACCCAAGATGAACGAATTGTTATTGTTGAAATTACAAGCTTTGAAATTACAGGCTTTTGAATTTACGGGCTTTTGAATTTACAGGCAAGAAATCACAGACATTGAAACTCTTGGTTGTGAAATCTATTACGACTATATAGTTGACTCATGAGTTCATGCTGCTGACACTTTGATCCACTCGTTTGGTAATGGCTGCATCAAATCGCTGACTTGCTCTGGGGTATTGTTGAGCCAACTGCTAATGGCTGTTGAGGGGATAAATAGCGGCATGCGGTGATGATATTGGGCGCACTTATCATTAGGTTTAATGGTTAAGGTGACTAATTGCTGGAGATCTGGATAAATGACACCAGCCATGAATAAAGGTTTATTAGCCGCATGGGAAAAGCGGTACTTTTGCTTTTTCGCTTGGCCTTCATCGCGCCATTCAAACCAGCCACTACATGGGATCAGGCATCGATGTTGATTAAATGCCTCGGCAAATGTGGGTTTGTCTACGACAGTTTCAGCTTGGGCATTAATGATGAGTTTTTTGGACCATTCAGGTTGTATCCCCCAACTTTGCTGAGTAGCAATAAGCTTACCATTTGTAGAACTCAGCACTGTAACTGGATCTGTCGGCCTTAAATCAAGATTCGTTTGAATACTCAATGGCTGGTCAAATAGTGGATCGAGTAGTCCTTTCATGCCATCAAGTAAGACCTCCAATCTGCCACACATAATTTGTCCTTTCCAATTAAGTTATTGAACAATATTGTCCCGTTAACGTTAGCATTATAAAACTATTTTTTTGAGATTATTTTCATAAAAAAGTCTCGTTAATTGGTCAATTTTTATAAAAATTCAAACGAGCGTATAAATTTTTAAATTATTTTTATCTTCAGCGTACACGTGTAAGTTCATGAATTGGCAATAATTATTTTTAACGATGGCTTTGTTACTGTAAATATTAGCTTTATTTGCCAATTAGAATATTTGATCTAATTTAATTTTTGTGACGTAATGCACACTATTATTCTGGTCTGATGAGTGTAGAACTATGAGCATAAGAACAACATTTAAGAAAGTATTGCCGAGTATTTCAACGACTGAACAAGAAGCATTAGATGCGGGCGATGTTTGGTTAGAAGGCTCAATTTATCAAGGTATTCCTGATTTTGCTGCATTACGTGATATTCCCAATGCAACCTTATCGCTTGATGAGCAAGCTTTCTTAGATGGCCCTGTGCAGACATTGATTGAAATGGTCGATGATTTTGATATTCAAAATGGTAAGCACTTGCCAGACGATGTACTGACTTTTCTAAAAGAGAATAAGTTTTTCTCGCTGATTATTCCAAAGTCTTACGGTGGATTAGAGTTTAGTCCTTATGCTAACTCAACCATCGTTGCGACTATTGCTGCTAAAAGTTCTGCTGTGGCAGTTACTGTAATGGTGCCTAACTCGCTAGGTCCTGGCGAATTGTTAATGCATTACGGTTTAGAGAACCAACGTAACTTCTGGTTACCTCGTTTAGCTAACGGTTTAGAAATTCCATGTTTTGCACTGACTAGCCCAGAAGCTGGTAGTGATGCTGGTGGTATTCCTGATATCGGTACCGTCACTATGGGAGAATACGAAGGTAAAGAAGTGCTTGGCCTTTCAGTGACATGGGACAAACGTTATATCACTCTAGCGCCTATTGCGACGGTGCTAGGGCTTGCATTTAAAGTCGAAGATCCACAAGGCTTGTTGGGCGGAAAAGAGCAACTGGGTATTACTTGTGCGCTTATTCCAAAATCACATCCTGGTGTACAACTTGGTAACCGTCATGATCCTATGGGCTGTCGTTTCTATAACGGTACGACTCGTGGTGAAAACGTGTTTATCCCTATGGACTTCATCATTGGCGGTCAAGAGAAAATTGGCCGCGGCTGGCAGATGCTGGTTAGCTGTTTAGGTGCAGGCCGTGGTATTTCATTACCTGCATTAGGTGTATCAGTCAGTCAGTGCTCATTTAAGTCTTCTGCTGAATACGCTGCAGTACGTGAGCAGTTTGGTTTATCAATTGGTAAGTTTGAAGGTATTCAGGAGAAGCTGGCTGATATCGCAGGTAAAACTTACCTACAAGAAGCCATGCGCGTATTGACTACTGAAGGCTTAGGTCTTGGCTTAAAGCCATCAGTGGTAACGGCGATTGCCAAATACCATATGACAGAATTAGGTCGTGATATTCTTGATTCAGCTATGGATATTCAAGCGGGTAAAGCGATTCAGCGCGGTCCACAAAATACCTTAGCGTCAGGTTATGTAGCTCAGCCAATCGCAATTACAGTTGAAGGTGCCAACATCCTAACCCGTAACCTAATGATATTTGGTCAAGGTGTTATGCGTTGTCATCCACATTTACAAAGCATGGTTGAGTCTATTCATAGTGACGCCAGTGATGCTGATAAAACCTTTAATCGTATCTTCAGACAAACAATTGGTTACAGTGTTGGTAATAGCTTGCGTGCATTTAAATTGGGTCTTTTACCCTTTACCGCACCTGCGCAATCATCATTACCTGAAGTCATAGGTTACGAAAAATCTGTACATAAATTGGCATCAAAATTAGCAGTTTATGCAGACTTCTCGCTACTTGTTTTAGGCGGAAAACTAAAGCAAGCAGAAATGCTGTCAGCTCGCTTAGGTGACGTAATGAGCTACCTGTATGCAGCAATGGCATCGATTCGTTTTTACGAGCAGAAAGTGTCAGCTGAAGAACGTAGCCAAGCTAAGCCATATTTTGAGTACGCGACTCGTTGGTCTTTATGTAAAGCTGAAGAAGCCATATTGGCATTTTTAGAGAACTTCCCGTCTAAGCCTACGCGTCAGTTTATGCGTTTAATCACCATGACTTACTCAGGTAAAATGGTAAAAGTGAATGATGATTTGGTGCGTGAATTAGCAGAGCAAGCTCAGCTTGATACTGCATTTAAAAAGCAATTAACACACTTGATTAAACCGGTTGCTGGTGATGGTAATTACATTAATGAGCAAGCTTATCTCGCTAAAATGGCTTGTTTACCACTGTTGTCAAAAGTGAAAAAATCACTTAAACAGCGTGTATTTAAAGCGGGTGTTCGCTTCTCAATTACGCTTGATAATGCACTTCAAGCTAATGTCATTACAGTGGATGAGCACAAGCAATTACAAGACTATAATCTAAAACGTGAGCGAGCGATTCGAGTTGATGAGTTTGATTTTGATTTGAATCTAATCTCAGACAAAGCAAACTTAAAAATCGCTAACTAAAGATAAATTTAAGTCTCTTACTGTTTAAGTCTCTTACTGTTTAAGTAAACCAATTTAAAAGGCCGCTATTAAGCGGCCTTTTTGTATTTAAAAAGAAATGGAAATAACAAAATATATAATCAGTTCGAATTTTAAGTAGATCACAGATTGAACAAAATTTTACCTTATAGGTATTTCATTAGGTGAAAATTTGAGCTTGGCAGCATTTTTCTTAGCTTAGTTTGGTAAATAATAAAGTACTTATTACTGATCTAGGAGGCAAAATGGCACGATTATCTTTGATGACAAACGTAATTGTGATGTGTTTACTTCCTGGGTTTTCACACGCTGCAGATATCATTATTGGTGGAACTGTGGGTTATCAAACTCACAGTACTTCATCTTATTCAGGTTTATCTAGCAGTGAAGAACGGGGGATTAATTATCAAATAAGAAATAGTGTCGACATTGGTGATGCGAGTCGCTTATACGGAACGTATTCTTTTAACTCTGATGACATGACGTATCATGAAGGTGTGCTTATTTCTTATGATAAATTATTTTTTCTAGAGCCATCGAATCAAGTGAGTTGGTTTATTGGTGCATCAGTAGGGCTAAGCGGTCATGAGTTTCAAATCACAGATATAGATCAAACTTACTATGATTCAAATAGTTGCTATGTATTTGGCGCTCAGACAGGATTAATGTTTGATTTTGGTAATGCATTTACATCTGAATTGGGATTTCGCTATTTAAAGCATAATGATACTTCTTCAGTTCAAAACCTAGGGGCGTTTTCTCTGTCTGTAAATGATGCGGAGCAAGTGTATTGGGGAGTCGATTTGAGCTTTTGAAAAGGATTAAAAGTATCAATGTATCTTAAGAAAAATAAAAGGCTGCCACGAATATGTCGGACAGCCTAATTATAGTAATGTGATTATATTAGCAATTAAGATGCTTTAATCGCGTTACCTTCAGAATCTTTAAAACTACCGACTGCAATCATGATGAAGTCGATTAATGTCCAAATACCTAAACCACCTAAAGTAAGTAGCATTAAGATACCAGTACCGATTTTACCTGTGTAAAAGCGGTGCACACCTAAAGAGCCCAAAAAGAAGCATAAAAGTAGTGTTGGTACGAAACCTTTTTCGCTTAATTGAACAGGTGTTTCTGCTGTTTGAACTTCTGACATAATAAATCCTTTAATTATATTTTTTGTCCTGGATAGGTAATTAATTTACCTTTCCCGTCTCTGTAGCTTCCAACAAGAAGCATAAATGTCACTACAACAGTGTGTATAACATCAATAAGAATAAGACCTGCACCTATGAGGGTGAGCGTAACATCTCCAAACTGTATTAGGATAATGCCAACAATGGCTAACGTTAAATCGAAAAAACCATGTAAAACTCTGCCACAATAAAAATGGTGAATTCCTAAAACGCCAAAAATACCCGATAAAATAACCGCAGTAGCGTATTTTTTATCAGACTTGACTGATTCAGTCACTTTCAACCTCCTTGATGAAAATCTTAAATCTTTTATATAGCAAAGAGTTAGCTTAAGCAATTACAAATGTTAAATTTAACTTAAGAATGTGTCTCAGATCTTATCGTTAAGGTGCTCGAGTGTGGCTTTTTAGCGAGTATTGAAATTGAGATTTGTATATTGAGTATGAAATTTTATCTTATATTCAATGTTTTAATGGTTTGGTAAATGAAAGGGTTATTGTAATTGTTGTTTTAATTAGGCATGTTAAGACTTGGTTAAAAATGACTGCTTTGGCAATGGGCATAAGGGAATCAAATGTTGACAAGAACACAACACGATACGAGACATGACAGTTTAACAAAGCGCCTAGGCTATTCATCAATAGCTATACTAGTTTGCGCAATATCTCCCTTTGTAAACGCAGCTGATTATAAGGTTATTCATGCCGGTGAGCTGTTAACCGTTGCCAGTGAAAAACCATTGCAGCAATACTCATTGATCATTAGAGATGACAAAATTACTGAAGTAAAAAAGGGCTATGTCACTTTATCAAAAGATAAGGTAATAGCGACTGATACCGTTGAATATATAGATTTAAAAGACAGTTTTGTCATGCCAGGTTTGATGGATATGCATGTGCATTTACAAGGTGAAATAGGGCCTAAAAATGACAGTGAAGCGCTTCGGATGTCAGATGCAGATGTGGCAATGAGAAGTGCATATTTTGCAAATAAGACCTTACAGGCAGGCTTTACTACAGTACGTGATTTAGGCGCCAAACCAGAACAAATTTATGCACTGCGTGACGCAATCAATAAGGGCTGGTTGCCTGGTCCAAGAATTGTTGCATCAGGCGGTGTGTCGGTCACAGGTGGTCATGGAGATGTGGACGGTAAAAGCCCAGATTTATTGGATATGCTGACCTCTAAAACCATTTGTGATGGCCCTTTTGATTGTCGCCGCGCGACTCGCCGTGCAATTAAATATGGTGCAGATGTCATTAAAATAACCTCAACAGGTGGGGTGTTGTCTGATACCAATACTGGTACAGGTCAGCAAATGGCCAATGATGAATTAAAAGAAGTGATTGATGCCGCTCACGCATTAGGGCGCAAGGTTGCCAGTCATGCCCATGCTGCTGAAGGTATAAATGCAGCGCTTCGAGCTGGAGTCGACAGTATTGAGCACGGCAGTTATGCCAATAAAGAATCGATTAAGTTGTTTAAAAAGTCTGGAGCTTATTTAGTTCCGACTTTATTGGCTGGTGATACTGTAGTGCAAATGGCGAACTCGAAAGGCAACTTTATGTCTGATGCGATTAAAGCGAAAGCGATTCGTGTGGGTAATGACATGCAAAATAACTTTGGCAATGCGTATAAAAAAGGCGTAAAGATTGCTTTTGGAACTGACAGCGGTGTGTCTCGTCATGGTGATAACGCTAAAGAAGCGGTACTGATGTCTCAAGCAGGTATGTCGAACAAAGATATTTTAATTTCTGCCACCATTAATGGTGCTGATTTAGTGGGGATGTCAGAATCAATCGGCACCTTAGAGCAAGGTAAACAAGCTGATGTTATCGCGATGAAAGTGAGTCCATTAACCCAAATCGATGCATTACTTGATGTGCAGTTTGTGATGAAGTCTGGCGACATCCATAAACAATAAATCAGTGTAGATGACGTAGAGGTAATGCTGACTTAACCCGTAATTCAGCATTACCTCTAACTCTAACTCTCATTCTCAATTACACTCTCACTTACACTGCCAGCTTCGGTAAGACTAACGTTGCGATACAACCCCTAGGTTGGTTTGAAGCAAGTGTAAACTGCCAATTGTAGCGCTGGCATAAAGTATCGATTATTGTCAGCCCTAGTCCGTGGCCTCCAGAATCACTTCTTTGATGACCTTTTTCACTATCCGATAAGCCTTGGCCATTATCTTCAATAATAATTTCTTTATCGAAGACTGCAATGTTAATCCAACTTTTTTCTCCCTCTGGTAACGGCTCGCAACGGGCATTTATCGCATTGTTGACTAAATTGGTTAACAGCATCTTTATTACCGCTGAATTTGGCTGAACAGTAGGCGAACTGTGCCACTCAACAGAGATTTTAATGGCTAATTTTTTTGCCTGATTGACGGTGGTTTCAAGTGTTTGAGTTAACTCTTGTTCAGTAAATAGTCGCGGCGAGTTTTCATGGGAAGACTTTTCCTGTTTAACAATATTCAATAAAGCTTCTACGGTATTCTGCATATCTTGAGCCGCACGGGTAATACGTTCCCGCTGTCGAAGTTGAAAGTCTTCATCAGGTTTTTGAGCAAGTAATTTGGCCGAACCTAGAACAATACTAAGAGGGGTTCGTAGCTCATGACTGGCATACCTTGCAAAAGCTTGTTCTTGTTTTATTAAGGTTTCATTTTGCTGACGGTAACGATTGAGACTGTCAGTCAAAATACCAAACTCTTTGGCAGCACTTTGACTGACATTGAAAGCTTCAGGAGTAGTGCTACTACCTAACTGCAGGCTCAATTGGTTGATGGGCTCAATGAGTCGTTTAAACAATTTTATGATCGCGTAACTAAATAGCAGTATTAACCCAATAGTAAAACCAATAACAAAGGTATTGATACCTGTCCATTGGGCGCTGCTGAGCTCAATGTTTTCAGCAGGCATAGTGATATAAAGCTGGGACATTTGGCCATTTAATACAAACTCAGAACGGTATAAAAATAACTCTGAAAGGTCATCATTAATTTCACCATTAAAGCCCAACGGATAATTTTGCAACTCCCCGTAGTGAGAAGGAATAAAGTCGCTGCTGTAAAAAGCAGTAATATTGGGCGGTAATACTAAAGGCTCTGGGACGCCTTTTTGAAATTGTTTAATAACGAAAGGAGCACTGTCACGTAAATTATTAAGACTGACCTCATCTTCAACCCACTGCAGCATATATATCATCATCAGGTAAATCATCCCAGATGCTAACAGACCGATTAATACAAAATAGACTGACAGACGACCAACAAAAGATTGAGTTGAACTATTACTAGTGGTTGCATGGGCACTTGATATGCTTCTTGAATTCAAGGTCATTCTCCTTGGCTTAACCGTAAACCGACTTTGGGTACGGTCATTAGCATGGGCTGCTCAAATGGTTTATCGAGTTGATTTCTTAATTGATAAACATGACTTCGTAAAATGTCATTTCCCGGTGGGTGCTGTCCCCAGATTTCATCGATAAGCTGCTCGCGAGTCACGACATTAGGAGCATTTTTGATGAGTAATAATAAAATTTGGTACGTCGTTGGCGTTAACGCCAATTTCATGCCTCGGCGCTTAACCTGATGCTGGGCAATGTTGAGTTCAAGCTCACCAAACCTAAGCGTTGCTTGAGCCACTTTACCTCTATGCCTTTTAATCAATGCTTTTATACGTACATCAAGTTCATCTAAATCGAAAGGTTTACCCAAGTAATCATCAGCGCCGCTATCAAAGCCGGTCATGAGGTCAGTTTTATTATCCAGTGCAGTAAGCATCAGTACTGGCGTCGTGCAGCCTTGCTCTCGCAGCGAACGACATAAGGTCAGTCCATCCATTTTAGGGAGCATTAAATCTAAAATGATGGCGTCAAAATCTTCCTCAAGTGCGAGACTGAGCCCAAGTTCACCATTAGTCGCGTAATCAAGGTCAGCATCTTGAGCTTCAAAAAAATCGCCTAAAATACCTGCGACATCGTGGTTGTCTTCAATGATAAGTAGTTTCATTGGCGGCTAAGTTCCTGCTTGAGCTTGTCTATCATGAGGGGCACTGGCAATAAAGAGTGAATAAATCAGCGCTATTGTTACAAATTTTTTGTCGAAAAAATGTCAATGACATTTTTTACACTATCACTACTTCAAGATGTTGGCATATTTTGTTCTGTAGGAATAGCGCATGCATCATTCAAATTATGATAAAAACCCATCTGAAATCTGTGTTTCGATCATCATTCCCATGTTTAACGAGTCAAAAAGTCTTGATGTATTGATGACACGCCTTAATAGCGTGCTATCACAAATAAACGACCGCTGTGAATTAGTCTTTATTGATGATGGCAGCACTGATGAGACATGGGCATTACTTCAACAACTGCGCTTAAGTGATTGTGAACATCAATGTATAAAACTAAGCCGTAACTTTGGCAAGGAAGCTGCGATGTCAGCGGGGCTTGCACAGGCAAGAGGACTCGCTATCATTTTGCTGGATGCAGATTTACAAGACCCACCAGAGCTTATTCCTCAAATGCTGCAAGCATGGCGAGCCGGCTATGAAGTTGTCAATATGCGCCGTAAAAAGCGCTTAGGTGAAACTTGGTTTAAACGCTTTTCAGCAGCTTGTTTTTACCGCTTAATGAATTGGATGTCTGACTCTCCTGTGCCTGAGAATGTAGGCGACTTTAGGTTGCTGAGTAGGCAGGTTATTGATCATATCAATGCCATGCCTGAACGTAACCGATTTATGAAAGGCATTTTAAGTTGGCCAGGGTTTACCCAAACTACCATAGAGTTTGATCGCGACCCTCGTAGTGTCGGTGAAACAAAGTGGAATTACGGCAAATTAGTGGGGTTAGCGATGGATGGGATCACTTCATTTAGCTTTAAGCCGCTTAGATTAGCTACTTGGTTTGGTGTGACTATTGGGCTGAGCTCTTTAGTTTATGGTGCTTGGATCGTACTAAAAACTTTAGTCTATGGTGAAGCCGTTGCAGGGTATGCTTCAATGATGGCAGTTCAGTTATTTTTAGCAGGCATTCAGTTATTAGCACTGGGGTTAATTGGCGAATACTTAGGTCGAGTATTTATGGAAGTGAAGCAGCGCCCAGTGTTTATTGTTGAGGATGTCTATCATCAGCACAGTATTCCCCATACTGTTTTTCCTTTTCAGCATGCTTGCGTAAATAGTAAATTAAACAAACCGGGTAATCAGTTTGCTTTGCAAACGCCTAAAAAAGGGAATTTAGTAAAGTCTAAGTTAGCAGCTACATCTAAATTGGCTGAGAGCAAAAGACAAAACACACAAAGTTTCCAAGATATTGTTCTAAGTAGACAACAGCAATTTGTGCAGCCTAAAAGTTTGAATCAATATCAGTTTAACTTGGAAAATGTCAAATGAAGTCAAAGTTGTTAGCCCTACAATATTATCCCAAGATCGCAGTGGTGCTGGTTGCTGCATTATTGATCCGTTTATTGTCATTGGCATTATATCCGTTGATGGATACCACTGAAGCACGTTATGGGGAAATGGCTAGATTAATGTCTGAAACGGGCAATTGGTTAACCCCACAATTTGACTATGGTGTGCCTTTTTGGGGCAAGCCTCCTTTACAAAATTGGTTGAGTGCCAGCTTTATAGAATTGTTTAGTAACAATGAATTTTTTCTAAGGTTACCGCATTTTTTAGTTGGACTAGTTGTTTTATTGCTGGTGGTAAAGCTGGCAAAAACATTCGCGATTAATGGTTTCAAAGTAGCGACTATGTTAACCACAACTGTTGCATTTTACGTTTGTATGGGAACAGTGATGACCGATATGGGATTATTACTGGGACTAACGCTAGCATTTGTCAGTTTTTACTTGGCTTGGCAAGGTCAGTATTTGTGGGGCTATTTGGGCTTTATTGGATTGGCCATTGGTTTGATGGCCAAAGGGCCGGTTGCTATCGCCATTTTTGGTATCGCGACTTTTTTGTGGCTGTTGTGGACCCTTGGTCCAATTAAGATGTGGGCTCAATTATGGCTGCGAATTCCATTGTTCACAGGGCTATTGTTATTGCTCGCATTGACCATGCCTTGGTATGTGATGGCGGAACAAGCAACTCCAGGATTTATTCAATACTTTATTGTTGGCGAGCATTGGTCTCGATTCGTGGATAGTGGGTGGAAAGGAGACTTATACGGCAGCGCACATGATGAAGTCCGCGGTACCATCTGGATTTACTTTGTAGCTGCTTGTGTGCCTTGGTCGTTATTTATACCTCGCGGTTTATATCGACTCTATCAGAAAGCGAATGTGTTAATTGAACAAAAGGCTAGACAAGAAACTGGGCATGAAGCTAGTCAAGCAACTGAAGAGTATCAGCAAAAAGGTTTTGATGACTTTACTAAGTTTTTACTGTGTTGGATGGCAGCACCACTGATTTTATTTACCTTTGCAGGCAATATTTTACCTGCGTATGTTTTACCTGCTACACCAGCACTGGCTTTGCTTATTGCTTATGCCTGGCGTAATCAACAGATTAGCCAATTTGTGATGATTTCTAGCAGTATTCCATTGTTATTAATTACGGCGCTAGTGGTACTTAATTCTGGTGTGAGCAAAGAGAAAAGTGATAAGTGGCTGTTGAATCAAAGAGTATTTGATTTACCCGTATATTACTGGTTCAAACAACCATTCTCTTCGCGCTATTACAGTGAGGGCAAAGCGGTAGTCGTGAATGATGAAGAGCAACTACAGCAGTTAAATCTACGTCCTTATTACATTGTTGTGAGCAAACAGCAACTAAAAGAACAAGATGTCTTAGAAAGTTGTTTGCTTGAATCTGAAACGCGCAAAAAAGTACTCATATTATGTGGTGAGCATTAATGACTGGCTCATCCATATCAGCGGTAAAAATGAATCCTCTGGTTTCATTTTTACTGGTGGGTGGTGGAAGCTTCATTGTTGATTTATCTATTTATTTAAGCTTGATTGAACTTGCTGCTTGGCAGCCTTTTGTAGCCAGAACTTTAGCATTTATGGTTGGGCTAGGGTTAACTTGGTTTGGGAATCGAAAATTTACATTTAGGGAAAGAAGTCAACTAAGCACTCTTAAGCAATGTCGCTGGGTCATTACGATTGCAGCAATATCAGCGCTGGCAAACCTGGGGGCTTTTCATCTGATGCGTTTGCATTTACTGGCGTCAACTTTAACGTTAGAGGATCTAGATCTTGTAATATTTACATCGAATACTCTAACTGGCATACAAGTTGAAATCATTAGTTTTGCAGTGGGAGTCTTAGTGGGGCTGATAGTGAATTGGCTTGGCTCTAATCACTTTACCTTTAAAAACCAACCAGCCTAACATTGTCATTCATTGAGTCTTAATAACTCTGTTAGGCTTGGTTATCTAAATAAGGGCTCAATTAGCATTAATTGATTCAAGTTGCTTACTCGACCCAATGTAAAACATCTTTGATGACCGACCAACGAGGCTTTTTAGGTTGGGCATTTTCACCTAAAATCCAATAGCCATAAAGTGTGTCGACATAACCTGAGGATTGTTGGATGGATAGCCAACTGTTTAAGAAGGTATGCAGCGAGTGATTACCTTTAGCTACAGCGTATGAAGCTGGGAAGGATTTAATTTCTTCACGGTTATACATGGCAGTATATTCGGGGTATAAAATCGTCCATGTTTTGCCAGCTTCTAAACTAATTAATAAGGCATCATAGTTTTCACCATCATCTTCAAAGAATAACTTGTCTGAGTCGATAGAGCTAAACTCAACATTATCAAACTTTTCTTGAATGTGCGGAATGATGGAGTAGTCACCGACAGAGGCCACTCTCACCTTTTCAGCTTCATGGATTAATTGATCTGTTTTAAATTCATCAGCACGGTAATCCTTCACGACAAAGGCGTAGTGTAAATCGAGTATGGGATTAGTGAAATCGACAAAGCCAATACGGAAGGTGGTCATTTGTAGCCCCGAAATGGTGACATCAAATAAGCCACTGTTGATGCCATCCAGCACATTGGCTGAGCTATAAGGAATGAATGCCACTTTAATTTCAAGTTCAGCGGCAAGTTTTCGCATCATTTCAATATCAAATCCCACAAGATCCTGACCAGCATTGTAGTAGGAAAAAGGCACTTGAACAGGGTTATAGCCAACGCGTAATAGCCCGCTTTGTTTTATTTGCTCTATGGTTCGTGGGCCATTCACTTCAAGTTCTTCTGACCAGTTAAAAGCCGTGATTTCTTCAGGCACTTCTGCAGCAGAGCTCATTTGAGCAACAACTTCATCCATGTTGTATTCAGTATCAACGATACTACTCAATACCCAACTGGTGCCTAGCAGCGTGATTCCGAAAACAACTGGGGTAATGGCACTACAAAGAATGAGTCGCTTCATGCTGATTTTAGCAATACCTGCCAGCATGGCTGTGCCACCGATGGCGAGAATAAATATATTCATTGCGGCTAATAGCGAAGTAAATCGACTGGTGAACAAACTAGACACCATATAAAGCTGGAATAGATCAGATGATAATTCTAATGAGTCAAGAAGCATCGGAATAGTCAGATAGACACTACCAAATAAGCTAATCAGCCCGTTAACAGACATAGGAAAATAACTGAGGAAATCGAGTTCTTTACCTGAAAACCAAGCAGCAAATAACACAAATACAATGGTGAGGAGCTTACCTAAATTAGGAAAGCTAAAGACCACTGGGATAATGATATTGGCGTAATCATCAGTTTGCTCATCACCGATATTGTACTTATGGAATAGCTCTTTAGTGCGTTGAATGAGTAAAGGTAAAATAATGAAAATATTACCTGCCGCAAATGCAGTGATCATCGCGTCTTTAGCAATACCTGTAGTGTCTCGGTAGGAAAATGGGGTGATCACCATAATGATTGCCGGCAACACCCAATAGGTCAAAATCACCGTCATTACCACATGAGCGACAAAGTACACCTGCAATTTTTGAAACTCGTCAAAATCCATGGTGCCAGCGGTGGCCGCTGTCATGGCGAAAATGCCAATGGGCATGAGCATCACAATGCTTTGCGTGACCTTATTAAAAGACTCACCTAATAATTGCAAAGGTCGCATCAAAGACTCTTTGTCTTTAATCGAAATAAGCGCGATGCCTGTGGCGACACAAAATAATACAATGGCTGGGATGTAACTATTCGATAATGAAAAAAATGGGTTAGATGGGATATATAAGTCTAATAAATTGACTGAATTAGGGTCTTGGAGCGCAGTTAAGCTAAAGAACTCTCCCGCTTGCCACTCAGGAAATGTGTATTTGATCAAATACATACTGAGTAAACCCAATAGCCAAATGACTAGCATCAATTTACCCACTTTAACGCCCAGAGATTTTGCTTGCTCTAAGGTTAAACTGCCTAAACTCGAAATAAGCGACACGATAATATAAGGGATGATGGTCATTTGTAGAAGCTTGATAAAAGCATCACCAATTACAGACATCCACGCGAGCATTTCGCCAAAAAATAGCCCTGCAATGATGCCGCCAGCAAAGGAGAGTAACACCCAACTCGACATGCTGAGTTTGTTCTTTTTAGGTTCTTTATTGGCGGGCGAAACCGCCTGTGCTTGCTCTGGGCTTTGTGCAGTATTATTAGTGGGATCTGTTTTATCATTGTCTGGTGTGGCCGTTGCCATATGAATCCTTTTATATGCTCTATTTCGCGAATGGTGATATTGCTATTGCTTGCGACTAATACACTAACTGAATGAGTTAGCTGCAACTAACAAGCTGTTGCGCTTGGCCATGAATCGCGAGTGTTTGGTGGTAGCAATCGACATACTGATTAACTTTAATTTCAGTATTAAAGTGCTGAATCGCTCTTGCACGCCCAGCTTTTCCAAGTTGCTGTTGGTACTGGTTATCAGCAAAAATCTTGCTAATGGTGCTAGCCATACTTTGCGCATCTTCAGGTGGATGCATAAAGCCTGTTACACCTTCTTCGACGACCTCAGGAATGCCATCAACATTGCTACTAACCGTTGGCACCCCACAGGACATTGCCTCTAGAATAACCATACAGAAAGACTCGCGGTAACTTGGCTGAATTAAACAGTCTGCATTAGCAATATAGCGTTCTACCTTGTTCACTGAACCAGTAAAACGGACTCTATCTAAGATGTTGAGTTGACTACATTGCTGTTTAATTTTTTCGATATCCGGACCGCTACCAACCAGCACTAGCCTGACTTTTTCATCGCAGTGTAATTGACTAAAAGCATTAACGACGGTTTGGGTGTTTTTTAGCGGCCTGAAATTTGAAACGTGCATTAAGATTTTTTCGTCATCATTTGCCAATGTTCGTCTTAGGTTTTGGTCAACTAACTCTGGGGTAAAATCGTTGGCATCAATAAAGTTATGCACCACATTAATGGGTTGGTTTATTTCAAATTCTTGTTGAATATATTGGCGCTGGAAATTGGATACTGTCGTTAATAAGGTACTTTGATTCATGCTGAAGGTATTTAAACGTTTTATCGCATTATCTTGACCGACAATCGTGACATCAGTTCCGTGAATAGTGGTAACAATCGGGAATGAATATTGGCAGATATTACTGGCTAGAAATGCACATAAAGAGTGAGGAATAGAATAATGAGCGTGGATCAAATGTAATTGATATTGTTCGACGACTTCGACAATTTTGGCGGTTAACGAATAGGTATGTAGTGGACCTTCAAATAAAGGATAATTTACTTCGTCTACTTCATGAAAGTAAACATTACTATAATTTTGGATAAGCTTAAATGGTCGTTTATGGGCAATAAAATGCACTTCATGACCTAATTTTGCTAAGCCAATACCCAACTGAGTGGCCACTAACCCAGAACCACCAATGCTTGGGTGACAGACAATACCTATGCGTAACTTATTCATCATTTTTCACTCGTATCCTTACTTGCGTGCTCAGCGCAATGAAATGGCAATTATGAATAATAATCGTAATGTTATTTTTAGGTTAACTTTTTGAATATTGCAATATTTTTCTATCTAACTGTATGGGGCATCTGTTCAGCGAGATAATGACAATGCACTATTCACTATTCACTATTCACTATTCACTATTCACTATTCACTATTCACTATGCATAAATAAAAAACCTTCGCTTTATACTGTAATTCGACAATATGACAATTTAAGGTAAGGGAAAATAAGCACTTTTAAGAGACTAAAAAGCCTAATGTATATTGATACATTAGGCTTTAAGGCAAACTATTTGGGTTCAAATGTTGATTGAGAAGTTAATCAACCCAATGTAAAACGTCTCGAATAATAGACCAACGAGGCTGAGGTGTAGTGGCACCTTTACCTAACATCCAATAGTCATAAAACTCTTGTTGATGACCATCGACCTTACGCAGTTTTTGCCAATTATTAATATAGTTCAGTAATGACTGGTTCGATTGAGCCACCGCATAAGCCACAGGGTAACGGTTTTTATCTTCTAAAATGGCAATGCCGTAACCAGGGAAGAATAAGGTCCAGGCCGATCCCGCCTCTGCGCTGATAACCACAGCATCGTACTTGTCTTTTTTCTGCCTGAAGAAATCTTTGTAACCTTCAATTTTGACAAATTTAAGATGGGGCAACTGCTTTTTGGCTTCTTTGATTTTGTCATCATGTTCAACATAAGCCACGGTGACATCTTCCATGGCCATAATCGACTCATTGGTTTTAAAGCTATTGACGCGGTGGTCTTTAGTCGCAATGGCGATATTGAGTTCTAATACTGGATCGCTGTAACTTAAGCGATCCATTTGTTTGATATCCATGGCAAGCCCTGACATAGCCACATCAAAAAAGCCTGCTTGCAATGACACAGCAAGCTTATCTTTATGAAAAGGAATGAATTCGATATCAACATGTAAATCTTCGGCTAGTTTAGTGGCCATCGCAGAATCAAAACCCACCAATTGCCCTGAATTATTGTAATAACTAAAGGGCACATTACTTGGAATATAACCGACTCTTAGCACGCCACGCTTTCTGATCGTTTTTACATCGACTATTGGCTGAGAGGGTGTTTTACCTACTTCAGGAAACTGTCGGGTGACTTTAGTAGGCACTTTGTCTGCTACTTTCATATTGGCAATCACGCCACTAGTGATTTCAGGGCTAGTAATAAATACCCCCATCCCAATTCGACACACTAATATGGTGACTATGGTACTGGCCACTAGGCCACCAGACATTTTAATTAATTGCGGCGCACGAATTTTAAGACAACCTTGGAACAAACAAACTGTCAGTAAGGTTAATGCGAATAAATTCATTACCGCAGCAATAGAGTTAAATTTACCCGTTATAAAGCCTGACATAACAAATAATTGGAATAAATCAGAAGGTAAATGCACTAAGTCGAGCATAAAGGGGATTGCAACATAAACGCTGCCAAATAGTGATAACAGGCCACTAATCGATAAGGAAGGAATAGCACTGATATCAACAGGGGTACCATTAAACCAGCCAGCAAAATAAACAAACAAAATAACCGTGAGTTTACCGATATTTGGGAAGGTAAAGGCAATAGGTACAAGAATTTCAATTAGGGTTAAGCCGTCTTCACTAAGGTTATTATGCTCACGCATGATCTGCTTACATTCTTCAATAATCACGGGAATGACAATAAAGATATTACCAGTAGCAAACGCGGTTACTAAGCTTGCCTTAGTAATGCTGACGGTTTGCATATATGTAATCGGTGTTAGTGAGCAAACAATCCAAGGTAAAATCACAAAGGTGAGCAATAAGCACAAGACAAAGTAGCTGATTAAATACACCTGCATACTGGCAAATTCATCGACCCCCATCGTCCCTGCAGCCGCTGCGGACATAGCGAAAATACCAATCGGTAATACTTTAACTAAGCCTTGAGTAATGCGTGAGAACGTTTCGGTAATGGTGTGCATGAAAGAAAGCACTTGGTTTTTATTATCACCTTCCATGCCGATGAGTGCCAAGCCCATCGCAATACTAAATACCACCATAGCAGGTACATAACCTGCAGCCATGGATTCAAATGGGTTTGATGGTATGTAAAGCTTGAAGTAATTAATCGGTTCTACAGGTTCGATAATGCTGGTACTGAAAAAGGAGGCGGATTCTACAAATGGGAATGACAATGGCATTAATGCAGTAAGCACCAATCCGACCAACCACAACAGCAACATGATAAGTCCCGCGCGACTAAAAATTAAGATAGCAGTACTTTTTTGCAGTTTCCCAATACCGCCAATCAGCGATACAACAATGTAGGGTAAAACCGTCATCTGCATTAATAAGATGACACCATTACCTATGGTACTTAGCCAGCCAACGGATTCGCCAAAGAAAATACCAACAGCAAAACCGACAAACATGGCAATTAGCATTTGTGTTGAACTGGTCATTGAAAGTAATTTTTTAACCACGTGTCGTATCCATTTATTATGTTATGCCTGCGGCGTTTGAGTCTTAAGGCTCATTAAGCGCTTTATTTATTGCATAGTAGGTTACTGAAAGTTTATCAATTGTCAGGTTTTAAGTGGTGAAGCTGTTAATTTAAATCAATATTAACAGTCTTATTAATCAATAGTCAGACTTTAACGAATAAATTTTAGCGATAAAATAGGTTAGTAAATGCTAATAAATTGGCGAGGAATTGGGGGGGGGTGGTGATAGCTATTGGCTCTAACTTTAGTTATGGCCATAAAAATAGCCAGAACAAATGAACTGGCTATTAGATGTAAATGGATTTGCTAAGGGGGTTTATAGTGGCTTTAGTTTGCCTTTTGCATCAGCAATACATTGATAGTTTTTAGATTGCATAAACTCAGCAAGCTCAGACTCAATACGCTCGAAACAAGCTTCGCCTTCTTTTTCAAAACAAGTAGCAATTTGTACCGCGTCCGCGCCTGCTAATAAATATTCAAACGCATCGATACCGGTTTTAATGCCGCCAACCCCGATGATTTGAACATCATCATCTAACAGTTCACGAAATGCGCGCACATTGGCAAGGCCAATAGGCTTAATGTAATCTCCACATAAACCACCAAAGCCGCCTTTAGGTTTAATGATAGGTTGCTCTGTGTGCGGATCAATCACTAAGGTATTGCCGATAGAGTTAATGCAGGTAATGAACTTTACTGGGTATTTCTTGATGATATTGGCCACTGCAATAAAGTGTGACATATCAAAATACGGCGCTAATTTAATCCCAATAGGTTTATTGCCTAAGGCGGTAATAGCGGCAAGTGCTTGGTCTGTTTGTTCAAAGTCATAAGCGACTTGAGCTTTACCAGGGATATTAGGGCAAGAAAAGTTTACTTCAATTAAATCGACGTCACTGTTTTGAAACGCGGTGACCATTTCAATATTATCTTCAACGCTAAAGCCCGAAACACTGACAATGACAGGTTTCCCCAAGGCTTTTAATTGCGGCACCATTTCTAAATACGCTTTGTATCCAAGGTTGGGGAGCCCCATAGACTGGATAGATCCTAATGGCAGGTTTTGATATCTAGGTTCAGGGTTTCCTTCGCGCGATTCAATCGTACAAGACTTGGTTACCACGGCTGCCGAGTTGGATAGTGCAATGGTGTGCAACTCATCCCAAGTGGTACATTTAGGGCCAGAGGCATTCATCAAATAACTGTCTAGCTGTGTTCCAGCAATTTGAGTGGATAAATCGATGTTCATGAAGCGTCCTCTTGACTGAATTAGTATGGATAAAACAATACGACCGCTTTGAGGTGATTAAGGTTTTTGAAAGGTTTTAAATTATTCACCGCCAAATTGCGACATAGTTTATTCAGCAAGACAATATAGACATTGATTAGAAACAAGAAAAAAGCAAAAGAGACAATAAATTTGTAATAGTGTTAACTAGAGCAAACAAACAAGAAACTCAAAGTGACCTGCAGCGGCTAGGTCACCAGTTCATAAGGGTTTATTTTAAGCGATAAATAACTTCTACACGTTCTTCAACGCTCACCTCACCATATTGATAACTTTCTGCCATATCGCTTTGCATTGCGCTCATTCTCATCATTACGGGTTGCACTGGGTGCTGTGTTAAGTAACGTATTTCCCATACGCCATCGAGTTCACGGTCAAAACCTTGCGCTAGAGCGTGCGCTTTTTGCTTTGCATCTTTAATGGCTGCTTGTCTTGCTTGCTCAATAGCTTGGGTTTCATCGGATGATTTTAAAGCAATATTTTGCACTCGGTTGATGCCTTCTTCTAGAGCTGAATCCAGAATGTCGTTTAACTTAACTAACTCTTTAACGCTAACCGTCAACTGTCTGCTAGCACTATAACCGGTTAATTCTTTAGGTTGGTTTGATGGGTAATGATATTGCGGTTGAATGTGCAAGTTTGCACTTTGAATGTCCTGTTTACTGACACCAGCCTGTTTAAGGCGTTTGATAAACTTAACGACCGCTTTATCAACCGCTGTTTTAGCTTCTTTAGCGTTATCTTTGGTTAAGCTTACTTGTACTGAAATCTCTGCCATATCAGGGGCTACTTTAACTTGGCTGGTGCCAACGGTTTCTAAGTGAGGGAAATCATAGCTAGCGGCTATTGCGGTATTGGTTGTTAAACCGAAAACGAGCCCAGATGCGATTAATGTACTTAACAAGGTTTTTCTTAGTGTGTTCACATTGATTAATTGAGTCATAATTGCTCCAGCAATAATAGAAAGTAAATTCGTTGTTATTGCTATAAACGCAGACAATATAGAAAAGGGTTATTTTTTTTTAAAATATTGTTAGAACGTTGAATGGATTGTGGTGGCTAACAGGTTGCTAGCTTTATGAAAGGTTCACTGAATTGACTGAAACAACAGAGGTTGAACACAAGGGCTGATAAAGGTTTATCTGCCCTTAGCATTTCAATTAGATGTAACGACTTGAACAAGTCGAGCATAGTTGTATCAATGTACTCGTTGTCCATTAACCCAGGTTTCGCTGACTTTGGTTTTCCAAATGTCTTCAACAGGGGCTGAGAAAATATCGGTTTCGATTAAGATAAAATCAGCTTTCATTCCTGGTTTTAGCTGACCAATCTCTTTTTCCTGATGACCAGCAAAAGCGGCATTAGTGGTAAAGCTGGCGAGCGCTTCAGTGATTGTCATGCTTTCTCTACGGTACCAACCATCAACCGGCTGATTGTCATGGTCTTGTCTGGTCACAGAGGCATGAAGGCCATAAAAAGGGTTAGGGGACTCAATGGGAAAGTCAGAACCTGCTGCAATAACAGCGCCCGCATTGATTAATTTACGCCAAGCGTAAGCGCCCTTTATTCGCGAGTTGCCCACTCTATCTTCTGCCATATTCTTATCGCTGGTGGCATGTGTTGCCTGCATAGAAGCAATCACATTGAGCTCAGCAAATCGAGAAATATCACTGAGCTGCAATACTTGTGCATGTTCAATACGGTGACGTAAATGGCGACTGTTACTGTTGGCAATTAATGATTGGTAATGATCTAAAACAATTTGATTGGCATTATCACCAATTGCGTGGGTATTAACCTGAAACCCTGCTTTCATGGCTTTTTCAATCTTATCGCCTAAGGCTTGTGGCGAATATAGCAATAACCCCTTGTGGCCTTTTAAGTCACTATAATCTTCAATTAACGCAGCGCCGCGACTGCCTAATGCGCCGTCAGCAGAAATTTTAACACTGCTAACACGGAATTTATCGGTATCAATACGGTATGGTCCTGCAGCCATTAATTGATCAAACTCAGGATCTTCAGCGTCAATCATGCCGTAAACGCGAATAGGCATTTTACTGCGTAAGTCCAAAGCTTGATAAGCCGCAATGGTATCAGACTGAATCCCAGCGTCATGTACACTGGTTAACCCTAATTCTGCTAATGAGGTTAAAGCTGTTTCTAGCACTGCTTGTTGCTCTTCAATCGACAGTTTAGGGATATTGTTGGTAATTAAGCTCATGGCATTATCAATAAATACGCCAGTAGGCTGACCATTTTTATGGCGAAGGATCTCGCCGCCTGCTGGACTGATTGAATTGATATCGACTCCAGCAACTGCCATTGCTGCTGAATTTGCCCAGCCAGCGTGCCCATCAATTCGTACTAACCATACAGGCGTGTCAGGAAATATCTTATCGAGAGAGGCGGCAGTAGGAAATTGCTTACTTGGCCATAATACTTGGTTCCAACCTCTGCCTTGTACCCAGTGTAATGAAGACTGTTGCTGCCTAAATTCATCGACAATATTAACAGCATCGTATTCTGATTCACTGTCGCGTAATTGAGCACGCATCAAGCTCAAACCGTAACTCAATACATGCCCGTGAGCATCAATTAAGCCCGGAAGTAAGGTTCGACCTTTACCATCAATATGATTGATATTAGCTTCGGTTTTATAGGGTAAGTTGTCTTGTTCGGTATATATTTTTTCGATGGTGTCACCATCAAATTGCAAAGCTCTAAACTCGATGAGATTGCCATCTTGAACAGTATATCCATGGATGTTACTGATCAATTGACTCTGGCTAAGTGCGGGGAAACTGACTAAACAGATACAAGTGATAAGCAGCTTTTTGTAGGTATTTATCATGTGTTAATTCGTTCCATGTTCTTATTGTTTTGTCTTTTAGCTATTGAACAATATTTAATTTTTGTTGTTGATTTTATGTTAACTGGTTTTTTGTAGAAAAACGAGAGTGAAATAAACATGTTAATGCGTAATCGACAGATTCATTAAGCTGGTGAATGGCAAGCAACTAACGTGATAACTGCTACACTAGAAATGTCTTAAACGACTTGCTACTAGTGTTACTGGTGTAATATTCAAGCGAGTGACTATTTAAGTACAATAACGGTATTCTGATTTAAATCATGATGTTTAGGCAAAAAGTGTAAACAAAAAAGATTTAGACAAAAAGTTGAGAAGCAGTATTAAGCAAAGGCAAGTGGAGAGGTTATGGGGTTAAGCGCGTCAATATTAGTACTTTTAGGGTTAATTGGACTGAGTTTATCCTTAAAGCCTGCATATCAAATTTGTGCTTACTCTCAATTTAGCAGCAAAGGTTGGCTAACCCTGTTGATGCTAATCGCATTGTTTATTGTGAGTTATTTTAGCTATTTATCATTATTATTGAAGGCTCAGGAAACCGTTAATTTTATTCAATTGGTTGTCGCAGGGATCTTTTTTGCCGGAGGTTGGTTTGTTTATTTGGTGACACGTTTGAGCAAGCAAACAATCGAGAATATGGATAATTTACTGCAAGAAAAAAACCATCAAGCTAATCATGATTTGCTTACAGGGCTACCTAACCGTCAACAGTATTATCGAAGTATTGATCAATTCATTGCAAAAGAACCTGAGACGTTTTATTGCATGATGTTAGACATTAATAATTTCAAAATGATTAATGATACTTTTGGTCATTCAGAAGGTGACAGAGTTTTACAGATTGTGGCTGAACGTATAGACAGCGTGTTACCAGCAGACGCACTTGCTGCAAGAATTGGCGGTGATGAGATTGCCATTATTATTCCTGATGCTCAGGATCGCAATATCTCAATAATAGCCAAACAAATCGAACAAGCTCTACTCGTTGATATTCCATGCTCTGGGCACATGATTGTTATTGGTGCTAGCATTGGGATTGCCCAATTTCCCAAGGATGGACAGGATAGAAAGTCGCTGATGAAAAATGCCGATATTGCGATGTATTCTGCTAAGCGTAATGAAGTTTCACATCAGTATTTTCAGCCACATTTAACCTCATCACAATTTCCCAAGTATGCTTTAGATATTGATAAGTCTAGTTTTTAGTAGGACCTGAATATGATAAAATTCAAGTTCTCTAGAGGACTATTAAAATGACTAGACTAGCGGCTATACAAGTGCAAAGTCAGTTGTTATATACTGTACAAATATAAGTGTTACAGAGACCACTATGACAACAGAGCAACGACTCCTGAATGCAGCAAAAGAATTAATCAAACAGCATGGTGTGATTAACTTTTCAATGTCGGATGTCCCTAGGGCTTGTGGGTTATCTAGAGCCTGTTGTTACCAAAATTTCCGTGATAAAAATGAAATTTTAGCCGCGCTTTGTATCGAAGAAGTTCAAATGAATATCACAGCCATTAATGAGCAACGTTTTGAAGACTTTGCAATGATTTTCAGTATGGTATTAAGACCGCTTATTTTTAATCATTTAAAAGACAAAGACCGATTAGCACTTGAGCATATTTTTGCTGAGTTAACATCATTGATAACACTATTACCTGAAAAAGAAGAGTTCAAATTCTTAAAGCGCGGCTTCGAGTTTCTCGATATGGAAAAAAAACAGAATTCAATTTAATACTGGTCTATGGATACACACCGTTAAATTTTCGCTTGTATATGCCCGCGAATCCCCCCAATAAGCCTTATTGTTAAGGCTTTTTTATGCCTGAATGTTAACTCTTGGCAGTTTTCAGTTTATTTGGTTCAGTTTATTTGGCTCGATACATTTACAGCAGACAGGTAAAAATCACAGATAAAAATCATAGTTTACATAACTATTTCGTGACAACTGTAACAATGTTAATTTAAAGTAAGAGGCATAACTTAATGAATTACATGCCGTAATTTTTAATATGGCTATGAATCTATCGATACTGCAGAAAATGTATCAATAGCAAGGAAGCAAAAGCTTAATGAGTGAGCAAGGCAATAATGGTGCCCCCCTAACTGAAGAAACGGCAATCTTAGAAGAGCAAGCGCTCAATCAACAAGCAGCTATTCAAGCATCTGAAGACGATCACCATCAACACCTATTAGGCCACTGTCATCACCATAATCAAATGCAGCAGCATCTTGAAGAGTCTAAACAGGCTGTAGCTTCTACAGTTAATTCAGCACTTAAAGCTGAAGTAGCTCATGCTCCTGACACAGACACAGACACAGACACAGACACAGATACTGCAATCGATTCCGTTAGCTCTCAAACACGTACAGTAAAATTGCCTCTAGTTAATGTGTTTGCCAAAGGCGGCTACTGTGTGCAAATGCACCTTGGAAGTGAAGGTCGTCCAGCAAATCTAATCGTTGATACTGGTAGTAGTACCTTAGTCGTTAAAAAGCAGGTCTACAGACCGCACGATGATCAGCTACTGCAATCTGGCCCATTTGCTCAGCAGGTGATTTATGGTGCAGGCGGTTGGGATGGGCCATTAGTGCATACCAAGGTGAGTGTCAGCCAAGATGGGCTTAAAGATGATTTGTTAGCGCAAGATTCACTAGATAAAAATACGACAACACATGTGCCGCATCTTAACCTCGCTCATGAACCGCTTGATTTAGAAGGCTGCCCTGTAGCAATTGTACCCTCGTTAGAGCATCAAAAAACCTTTGCCGATGCAGATGGAATACTGGGTCTTGCTTATTATGGCTTGAACAAGAGCTACGATTTAACTGCCTATATTGAACAACATGAAATTAAGCCTGCATCGACATTCCCATGGCCATTTTTAGAACCTAACTCAGTGTGCCCTGCACATAGTGATCATGACGCGAGGAGTTGTGATGAGTCTGACGAGCAAGAACGCTTTAGCGGCGAAGATTTAAAACGCTTTCGAAAGTTTCTTAAAAAGCAGCCACAACAGACCGTTGTCCCGTATTTTACCCGCCTTAACAATAGCGGTTTAACCAACAATCGTTTTGCTTTTCATTCAAAGCGCTCAAGTATTCATATTGCTAAAGATGACTATACCCAAGAGCAAATCGCTGCCGATCCACTTAACAAAGGCTGGTTGATTTTAGGTGGTGGCAAAGAGCATACCGAACTATATCAGGGAAAGTTTAAAACCATTGATGTTATTCATAATCGCTATTACAACGTCAAATTGTACTCCATGAGTGTCGGCGACCAAGCGCCTGTCGAAGCCCCAGCTTTGCAAGAAAAATACATTCCTTCCCATAAAAGTAACGCCATTATTGATACTGGGGTGTCAGGGATTTTGCTAACTAACTTATTGTACGAAGCTATGTTGCAAGGCTTTGGCAATGTGTCAGAAGCGTTTGTGGAGCTAGTCACCCCGTTTAAAGATATCCGCTTGCAAGAAGAGGGGATTGATATGACTGAGCTATTTAAAGGCCGTGATATGACGGGTCATCACCCCAATGATTTGAGCCATTGGCCGACACTGCACTTCACCTTTGATGGTGAAATCACCAACGAATGTCCTGATAAAGAAAATGAAGTGATTGATAAAGCGATAACCGTCACTTGTAAGCCAGAACATTATTGGCAGCTGAACTCGCCAAGTCCTGGTAAAGCGTGTTTTAAAATAATGGGGCAGCTGCCTCGTTGGCCTAACCAGTGTTTATTAGGTTTACCATTACTCAATGATTATTACGTGGTTTTTGATCGTTCGGCCCACGAAACGGGCGTGATTCGGTTTGCAGATCAAAGAGATTGATACTCTATTCTCAAGGAAAGTTATATGCATGAGTTTGAAACCGAACGATTGAAGATGCGCTTGTTGCAAAAAGAAGATAAAGACTTTTTTGTAAGCTTATATACAGATCCTAAGATAATGCGACATATAGCGGAGCCATTTACCACAGAAAAAACTATTTCGTTATTCAATTCAGCTATTAAACTGAACCTTAAGTTTCCACTAAGACAATTACTTTGGGTTATCGTAGAAAAAAAAACTGGTGATATTTGCGGTATTCAGAATTTATCAATGCATTATGAAGATAACTTAGAGGCTGAAGCTGGTCTGATTTTGTCACGAAGTGCACAAGGTAAGTTTTATCCAGAGGAGGCCCTTGTTGGAATGGTTGATTATGCATTTAATATATTAAAGCTAAAAACAACTTTTGCTTATTCGTCAATACAAAATAGAGCAAGTAAAAGAGTAGTACTCAAAGCAGGGTTTAAAGAAATTCACGTTGATGGTAACAAAGTTAGCTACAAAAAAGTTTCACCTTTTTAATAATGTAAGTGTTAATAAGGATAGACTTCATTGTAACAATTCCATTGCAATTGTTTAGCTGTTATCTTGTTTTTTACGAAACTTAAAACTTATTTATTAGAAAGAGTAGGTACATGGTAGGAAGTTTAACGTGTGTTGGCATTGGAATGACATTGGGAGCGCATATTTGCCCCTTAAGTAAAAGTTACATTGAAAATGCAGATGTCATTTTTTCTGGTGTTTCTCACGGTGTAACGGAGCTGTGGTTACAAGAAATGCATTCTGATGTTCGTAGTTTACAAATCTACTACCAAGAAGGTAAGTCTCGGCAGATTACTTACAATGAAATGGTTGATGCGATGATGGCTGAAGTTAGAGCGGGCAAGAATGTAGTAGGAGCTTTTTATGGTCACCCTGGTGTATTTGCTCAAGCGCCGCATAAGTCTATTGCTATGGCGAAAGCTGAAGGTTATCAAGCGCGCATGGTACCAGGGATTTCAGCAGAAGATTGTTTAATTGCTGACTTAGGAATTGATCCCGGTCGTTTTGGGTGTCAGCAGTTTGAGACAAGTCAGTTTATGTTTTATAAACGTCAATATGACCCATCTTGCTATCTGATTTTATGGCAAATTGGTTTAGCTGGAGATAAGTCATTAACTAAATTTTCAACAGGTGCCGCCCACAGGCAAGTGCTAATTGAGTTACTTGGTGAAGTTTACCCACTGGATCACCAAGTTATTTTATATGAAGCAGCGGTGCTTCCAATAGATAAGATTCGCATAGAAACTCTATCGCTTTCAGAGTTGGTCACTGCTGAGATTCATATGCACACCACTTTAGTGATTCCACCGAGCCAAAAAATGCAGCCAAATGAAAAGCTTGTAGCACGTTTAGCTGGAATTGAGCAAGAATTAGCGCAGTAGGATGTCGCGCCACTTATATAGTGTAATAGCATAATCAATTATGCTGCATTATAAAAAAGCCTAATCATCGGCAAATTAATAATAAAAGGAGATATGATGTCAAGTGTAATCGAGTTACTAGAGCGTATGGGGCAAGATTCAAACTTATCAACATTGGAAAATTATAATGAGGCAATCATTCAAGCTGAGCTAAGCCCTGAATTGAAAAAGTCACTTTTGAATAAAGATGTTAGTTCGTTAACAAAAGAGCTAAATGTTTGTGCTGAATTGGTATGTGGATTATTGCCTGCTGATGAAGATGAGGGTGAAGAGGAAAGCGAGACTGAATCGCCTTCAGAAAGTAAAACAAATTGTAATTAAGATACTTAAAAATGAATCTAATGGTTAAATTGCTGTGGACGATTATTATAGTTTGTACATTTATGAACTGTTCGCTCGCTGACGTGGCTAATAATGAATTAGAAGTGCTAGATGTTGATTCTTTATTGAGTGATGCAGATAAAGTTCGCAGCCAGCAATCACAGCAATTTAATCTCATTTTAGAGAAAATAAATTCCAAGCGACATACTTTATCTCTTGAGCAAGCTGAGTATTATGATTATTTATTAGCATATCAATTAGCTTACAAAGGTGATTTTACTCAAGCTCAGGAAGTATGGGAAAAAATAAGTGACACAAGTTCATCCACAGAACTAAAGTTCAGAGCCAATTTATCTTTGATAAATATTTTTGCTTATACTAAACAATGGAGTGAAGGTTTAAGTTATCTGGAATATAATTTAGAGAATTTACATTTAATTGATAACCCAGAAATTAGTCAGCTAGGTATCTCTGCTGCTGCCATATTTTATAATCATTTAGGACAATATGAGCTGGCGTTAAAATACGCAAACCAACTAAATTCATTGAGTATTCAAGGACGAAATAATTGTATCGTTAAACAACAAATTGTTGAGTCAAAATTTCATCTGAAACAATTACATGTAAAATCGGAAGCCATTAAGGCTGCATTGAGCTCTTGCTTAATTAGTGATGAAGTTGTTTGGTATAATTTAACTAATACATTTATTGCTAAACTTTATATTCAGGAAGGTCAGAATAAGAAGGCAATTGGTCTAATTTTAGAAAATATTGATGCCTTAAAAGAATCAAGTTATATACCTATTTTGTCACAATTTTATTCTTTATTGTCTCAAGCTTATTTATCTGAAAAACTGATTGAAAAAGCGAAACTTTATGGTAACGAGAGTATTTCAATTAGTAGCGGTATTTTAAATTCTGAGCCTTCAATGATTGCATATGAAGTATTATATCAAGTTGCAGTACAGGAAAGTGACTTTGAAACTGCTCTATTTTACTACATAAAGTTTGCTGAAGCCGAAAAGTCATACTTTGACGATCTCAAAACCAAATATCTCGCTTTTCAGTTAGCGCAACATAAAGCCGTCGAACAAAAAGTCCAAATCGAATTACTCAACAAACAGAACAAACTATTGCAAGCTAGTCAGCGCTTAGCTGAAAGTGAAACTGAAAATAATCGTTTGTTTATGGCTTTGCTGATCATGGTGATCAGTTTGTTGGCCATTGCGGCTATTCGCTCGAACAGAAACCAAAAGCGTTTGAAACACCTTGCTCAAATAGACTCGTTAACTCAAATTTATAACCGTGGCCATTTTAATACGGCAGCGCAAGATGCGATGTCAGCTTGCCAAGTTAATCAAGACGATATTAGTTGTATTTTATTCGATTTAGATAAGTTTAAAACTATCAACGACAACTATGGCCATGCATGTGGTGATTGGGTGCTTAAAAGTGTTGCCCGTACTTGTAAGAATATAGGCCGTACAAATGATATTTTTGCTCGCTTAGGCGGGGAGGAATTTTGTATTATCTTGTCTCGTTGCGATGCCGTTACGGCATTAAAGATTGCTGAAGATTACCGTAAGGCGATTGCCAATATTGATAGCAGCCCAAGCGGTTACACGTTCCCTATTACTGCAAGTTTTGGAGTCACTGACAGTGTGCAGTCTGGTTATAGTGTTGAAGCACTAACAGGTCATGCGGACAATGCCATGTATCTAGCTAAAAGCACTGGCCGTAATAAAGTATGTAACTATGCCGATGTACTTGCTTCTAAAGAATCTTGCTCGGTGATTATTTAGTTTTACACTGACTTAACGCCATAATGTTAATGCCACAAGAGATAAGCCGTTTACAGATAAAGCGATTGCGCCCAAAGCGTTAATCGCTTTATTTTTGGGTAACAAACCGAGTAGTGAACTGTTATTCTATTTATCAAGAAATTATGCGTTCACTTACTCATTTTGGAGACCAGTTTGGATAAATCAGCTTATTTAGATGCAATGGGTGTATCTCGTTGGCGCAGTGCTGATGCCAAAGGTAAGCCTTATCTTATTATTCAAGATTCTGATACTGATATTTCTCAGCATGCCATTGTCCTAGAGATTTTGGGGTTACTGAGTGTAGACCTGAACGATTGTGAATTTGATACTGAGATGGTCAAAGGAATGCAAGTGGTGTGGGATATGCGCAAATTAAAGGTGCGCCCTAGAGTCGCTTGGCTGGTATCTGCACCATTAGCAGCTCTTGAAACAGGTCATCAAGCTAAGCGCGAATTATGGCAACAGATATACCAATACCTTGCTAAAACCGCAGCCTAATTAAATCCGTATTTTGATAATAAAGCGTTTTGATAAAGAACCGCTTTGGTAAATAGCAGTTCGGATAAAGAGATTTCTAATCTTTATAGCCAGCTTACAGCCATCTTAATCGTGATTTCAACAGTAGTAACAGTTAACTATTTTTCTAAGAACCCTATTTTAAGAAACCTATTTTAAAAACTATGTCAGAAACAAGCTCATTCTCGAATTCTATAGTGATTAAACCTCTTAGCCCTGAAAACGCTGCTGAGATGTCTATTGTTGAAAATCAAGCTCATAGTCATCCTATGAGCTTGTCCAATCTAGAAGACTGTTTTGGGCGCTTGTATCGCGTTTTTGGTGCTTACGAAGGTGAACAACTTATTGGTTTTGCGATAGTGCAGCAAATAGTTGATGAGATGACTTTGTTAGATATTTGCATCAATCCGCAGTTTCAAGGTAAAGGCTTAGGTTTACACTTGCTGAATCATATTATTAGCGACGCAAAACAGCATGAGGCTGTGATTGTCATGCTTGAGGTGCGTCAGTCTAACCAAGCGGCAATAGGCTTATATCAAAAACTGGGCTTTGTAGAGTCAGGTCGTAGAATAGGCTATTACCCTGCAGAGTCGGGTCGTGAAGATGCGATTTTAATGGATTACAGGCTTTAGGTTTTCTTTAGCTCTCTTTGACTGTCTTTGACTCTCTATGACTTTGTTTTAACTTATTGGCTATGCCTTAGCTTGTTAACTATTTCTTGAGCAGTGATTTAATGCATTTACCGATGTAAAGCCACTTTAATATAAGGATAAAAATGAGAGACGCATTAAGAGCAAAGATTATTCAAGTTTGCGATAAGAAAATAGCCGCAAAAGGCGATAACGTTGGTTTATCTTTTTATGCTTTTTTTGCCAACAAAAATGACAATCCTGAGCTATTGATGGAAGCCGCTACTTGGTGGATTGAAACTCATCGGCTTGACCATTTTGTTAAGGCAAAAGAGATTAAAGCCATGGTTGAAAGCGGTTTGTAACTTGAGTCGTTTTATTTAGGCAAATAAAAACGGCGCTTAAAGCGCCGTTTTTTTACGAGGAAGAAAGTTTATTTCACTTCTTTACCTTGAGCTTGTAAATCTGCATGGTAGCTTGAGCGAACTAACGGTCCGCAAGCTGCATGGGTAAAGCCAAGTTCATCAGCCAAGTCTTTTAATGCATCGAACTCAGCTGGCGGCACGTAACGTTCAACCGGTAAATGGAACTTAGACGGCTGTAAGTACTGACCTAGAGTGAGCATTTCAACATCGTGTTTACGTAAGTCACGTAACACATCTGCGATTTCTTCGTTAGTTTCACCTAAACCCATCATTAAGCCAGATTTTGTTGGCACATCAGGGTGACGCTCTTTAAAGCGTTTCAGTAAATCTAATGACCATTGATAGTTCGCCCCAGGACGCGCTTTACGGTAATGCTTAGGCGCAGTTTCAAGGTTATGGTTGAACACATCAGGTGGCTCAGTCGCAATAATATCGAGCGCTGCATCAATACGACCACGGAAATCAGGGACTAAAATCTCAATTTTAATTTCAGGATTAAGTATGCGGATTTCACGAATACAATCTGCAAAATGTTGTGCGCCGCCATCACGTAAATCATCACGATCCACTGAGGTAATAACCACATATTTAAGCTTCATGTCTTTGATGGTTTGGGCAAGCTTTTTAGGTTCAGCTGCGTCAGGTTTAAGCGGACGACCATGGGCAACATCACAGAAAGGGCAACGACGAGTACAGATAGCACCTAAGATCATAAAGGTGGCTGTACCGTGGTTAAAGCATTCAGCGAGGTTAGGGCACGATGCTTCTTCACAAACTGAGTGCAAACCATTTTTACGTAATGCTGATTTAATCTCAGTAATACGCTGGTTTGATGCAGGTAGCTTTACGCGTAACCAGTTTGGTTTGCGTAACATGGTTTCCTTTTCAGAAGGAACCACTTTTACTGGAATACGTGCGACTTTTTCGGCATCACGCAGTTTTACACCAGGTTGTAATCTTTCAGGCCTATTCATATTATTCTGCTAATCCTTGATGATGTACAAGTTCTTGGTAGCCCAATACTTTGCTTAATGTTTGAATCAGTTTGTCGCCAGCATCGTTAACGGTTTGAGGGCCGCCTAATGCTTTGCATTGCACCATTTCAAGACCCGCGTAACCGCAAGGGTTAATGCGTTGGAACGGTGCTAAGTCCATATCGACGTTAAGTGCTAGACCATGAAATGAGCAGCCTTTACGAATGCGAAGCCCTAGTGAGGCAACTTTACGTTCATCGACATAGACACCGGGAGCGTCAGCTTTTGCATATGCGTTAACGTCATACATTGCCAGCATATCAACAATACTTTGTTCAATGTTATTAACTAACTGTCTGACGCCGAGTTTACCGCGTTTTATGTCGATAAGTGGATAGACAACTAACTGGCCCGGCCCGTGATAGGTCACTTGGCCACCACGGTCAACTTGGATCACTGGGATATCACCTGGATTAAGGATGTGCTCGCTTTTGCCTGCTTGGCCTTGGGTGAATACGGGCGAGTGTTCAACAATCCATAATTCATCGTTGCTTTCGCTGTCACGATTATCGGTATAAGCCTGCATTGCATGCCATACGGATTCGTAATCTTGGCGACCAAGATGTCTGATGTGTAACGCTTGAGTTTGCAAGGGCAACCTCTCCCCTCAAAAAAGTTGGCTTATTATACGCACCTAGCAGCAAAATGACATCAAAGTGTTAGCTTGATCACATTTCGCTCATGGTTAAAGTACGCGATTCACGCCTTCGATTGCCGCAAGGTCGGTATAAACCTGCTCGATATGCTCTTTGCTGGTCACAGTAATGCGGATTGAAATCGCATAGTAAGTGCCTTTGCTTGATGCTTTCACAGTCGGTGCATAGTCACCTGGAGCAAGCTGTTGCGCTACTGCAACAATGCGATCCGCTAGGGTATCATCGGCAGTACCAATCACTTTGAATGGGCAAGAATTCGGAAATTCCATTAGTTCGCCAAAGTTTGTTTCTAACATGTGTTTGCTCTCTGCAGTTGTAATATGTGCTATCTGTTCTATATGGGGTAATTATACTGTAATACAAGGCTTATAACACAGAGTCTATGCATTTATCCTAAGCATAAAAAATTAAAGCCACCCGAAGGTAGCTTTAATTATTAGAGTCTCTACTGGTACTGATTAACTAAACCAGCCTTCAAACATTTGCTTGAAGTAATCCATCAGTTTGCTAAACCAGCTACCTTCGTTAACTTCATTAAGTGTAACAAGTGGGAACTCAGCAATATCTTTACCATTAAGCTGGAAGAAGATACGGCCTACAGTTTCGCCTTTAGCTAATGGCGCTGTTAGTGGTTTAGTTAGCTCGAAGTTTGCTTCTAGGTTTTTCGCTTGACCACGGTTAATGGTAATAGGCGTATCAGTTACGACACCTAAATCAACGTTTTCACGATCGCCGTACCAGATTTTCTGGGTGACAAAAGTATCACCCGCTTTATACGGCGTGATTGATTCAAAGAAACGGAAACCATAGTTAAGCAGTTTTTTACTTTCAGCTTTACGCGCTGATTCACTGTTTGTGCCCATCACTACGGTGATTAAGCGCATACCATCATTGGTTGCTGAAGAAACTAAGTTATAACCAGCGCCTGAAGTATGACCGGTTTTAATGCCGTCAACGTTAAGGCTGTTATCCCACAATAAACCGTTACGGTTATATTGTTTGATACCGTTAAACGTAAACGATTTTTCTGAATATACACGGTATTCATCAGGAACGTCGCGGATTAAGGCTGCGCCTAACAAAGCCATGTCATAAGCCGTGGTTTTGTGATTGTCTGAATCTAAACCATGAGAGTTTTCAAAGTAACTTTGGGTCATGCCAAGCTGCTTTGACCATGAATTCATTAAATCAACAAAGCCATCTTCTGTACCAGCAATATGCTCAGCCATTGCAACACAAGCATCGTTACCTGATTGAATGATGATGCCACGGTTAAGGTCTTCTACAGTGACTTTCTTGCCAACTTCGATAAACATTTTAGAAGAGTCTGGGAAGTTTTTAGACCAAGCTTTTTTACTGATGGTCACTTCATCTTCTAGTGAAATATTGCCTACCTTAACTTCGTGACCAATAACATAGCTGGTCATCATTTTAGTTAAGCTGGCAGGGTTTAGCGATTCGTAGGCATTGCTTTCAGCGATAACACGGCCTGAGTTGTAGTCCATTAAAACGTAAGCTTTAGCGGCAACTGTTGGTGCATTTGGCATAACCATGGGTGCATTGGCTGCGTGAGAAGATAAAGATACAGCGGAAAGCAGCAGCAAAGATTTAAGCGGAGTGTTAACAATATTCTTCATTGAGTTTGCACATCTCTGGTCAGTCGTGAAAGAAGTAAGGTCGTTTATCAATTATTATCTATATTACAGCTGGTTAAATAAAAAGTAGCTAACTACTTTAGCTGATTTACATAGTGATACGACATAATTAAAAAGATTATACCATTAGTCGACCTCAATTTGGCATTAAGGTTCCTTAACACAGGTTATTAACTGAAGTCGGATGTCATATTTACAATCTTTAAATTTGATTACAAAGTGGAATTAAGCACGACTACTTTTTTGTTGGCGCTCTTAAATAACTTTGTGGGTAGCCATCTTGTTTGATTTGCAGCAATAATTTATTCGCAAGGTAACTTTGACCAATGGGGCCAAGTAACAAGCGATAAAAACCATTAGCAGACTCAACAGAAGCTGGCACTTTATATTTTGCTTCAAGCTCTTTGGCGAGCACATTGATCCTTACTTGATCTTTAGAGGCTACCACTTGGATGATATGCACACTGTCATCTTTGAGTTCATCCAATGCCATCGACTCGGGTGATTCAATGTGGATGGTTTCAATATTCACCTTAGCGGTGCCACTTCCAAGCATGTCGAGTTTATAAGCGGCGGCATAGGATAAATCTATGATGCGACCTTCATGAAACGGGCCGCGATCATTCACACGTACAATCACTTGCTTATTGTTCGCTTCGTTAGTGACTTTAACGTAGCTAGGCAAGGGTAAAGTTTTGTGCGCCGCAGACATTGAATACATGTCGTAGGTTTCGCCATTGGAAGTTAAATGACCGTGAAACTTAGAGCCGTACCAAGAAGCATAACCACTTTGACTAAAGTCTTTGGCACTCGGCATCACAGTGTAGGATTTACCACGGACAGTATAGGTGCGTTTATTACCTTGGCGGCTATAAGGTTCGTATTTAGGATGCGCATCTTCAACTTTACTCACATCTGGAGCACTTTGCGGCGCGCGATCGTTTTTCATTTGATAACGGTCATCTTGACTAGTAGAAGATGAACTTGAACAAGCACTCAGTAGCCCCAGTAAACTTAATGTGCTGATGCTCAAAATCGTTCTTTTTAGCATTGATGAATTAATCAGATTAATTAGCATGGTAAGCGGCTTCTAACTGTTGGCTAAACTGATAAACCGCCATTGCATATAACGGGCTGCGGTTATAACGGGTGATCACGTAAAAATTATTTAAGCCTAACCAGTATTCTGTCGCTTCTGGTTGATCCAATTTCACGAGTAAAGCACGTTGAGAGGCGTCGATGTCTTTCGCTTTTGCAAGGCTCAAGGTTGGCGTTAAAATGTCGGCAACGGTTTGAGTTGGTTTTCCTTTCACCCACACTTTGGCTTTTGGTGGTGTATCTACAGTGTGGTTAAGCTCTAGCGTAACAGGTGCGCCGCGCTGCCAACCATGTTGGTGGAAGTAGTTAGCGACACTGCCAATGGCATCTTGTTTATTATTCAATAAGTCACGACGACCATCGCCACTGAAATCAACTGCGTAATGGCGATAGCTTGATGGAATGAATTGGCCGTAACCCATAGCACCAGCGTAAGAACCTTTTAGGTTGTCATTATCTAATTGCTCTTCTTTAACCAATGACATTAAGTTGCCAAATTCACTGCGGAAAAAAGTCGCTCTAGGTGGGTAATAAAACCCTAAGGTGTATAACGCATCTTGGACTTTATAGTTGCCCATATAGCCGCCATAAAAAGTTTCGATACCAATAATAGCCACAATGATTTGCGGGTCTACTTGGAATTTATCTGCAGCATTGTTGATGGTTTCAGCATTGTCATGCCAAAATTCCAAGCCTTTTTCTAAGCGTTTGTCAGTCAGAAAAATGGGATAGTATTGATGCCAAGGCTTAGCTTCCCAAGGTTTAGATATTGCATCTAACACAGCTTGATTATGATTTGCTGTTGCGAGGAAATCTTTGACTTCTTGCTCTGAGAACCCTTTATTTACTTGGTCACTAATAAAGGCCTGCTTGAGCGCCGTCACTTCTGAACTGTCCGCGGTGTTTATCTCAGTTGCTTGGAGACTTGAGCAACTCAGTAGTAAGGCTAAACCAGCAGTGAATGTCGTTTTTAAATGCATTAACAATCCTTTTGTCATGTTTGTTTTATCATGTTGGCATTATTTGTAACCTGCCTAAAGCCGAATATACAGCGTAAAGCTTAACGGTCTATGAAACGTCGATGAGTATGAATACTCATTAATATGCCAAAACCAATCATCAAGGTCATCATTGATGTACCACCATAACTGACTAAAGGTAACGGTACACCAACAACAGGTAAAATGCCCGATACCATGCCTATATTCACAAAAATATAAACGAAGAAGGTTAAGGTAATACTGCCTGCAAGTAACCTTGCAAAACTGGTTTGTGCACGAGATGCAATCACTAACCCGCGGCCAATAATATACATGTAAAGTGCAAGTAAGATTAAACTACCAATTAAGCCAAACTCTTCACCAACCACTGCAAAAATAAAGTCGGTGTGCCTTTCAGGTAAAAACTCTAACTGAGATTGCGAACCTTGTAGCCAACCTTTACCCCATAAACCACCAGAGCCAATAGCAATTTTTGATTGGATAATATGGTAACCCGCGCCTAGGGGGTCTCGCTCAGGATCAAATAAAGTCATGACCCGTGTGCGCTGATAATCATGCATTAAGAAAAACCACAATATCGGCAGTAATGCCAAAACCGCGGCGACACAGGAACCGACAATAACCCAGCTCATGCCTGATAAAAACAATACAAAAACACCTGATGCTGCAACCAAGATTGAGGTACCTAAATCAGGTTGTTTGGCGATCAATAAGGTTGGGATTAATAAGATAACTAATCCACCGGCTAAATGACGTTTTTTAGGCGGCAGTGGAAATTTACTGATATACCACGCCATGGTAATAGGGAAGGCAAGCTTAATCAGCTCTGATGGCTGGAACTCCATAAAACCTAAGTTTAGCCAGCGCTGTGCCCCTTTGTTAATGGTGCCAAAAAAGTGTACTCCAAGCAGTAATATGATGCCTGCTATGTAAATAGGCAGTGCCCAACGCCGCAATATTTCAGGATTTATTTGCGCAAAAACAAACATGACAAACAAAGACAAACTGAGTCGTACTAGCTGTCTTTCCATCATGGCAGCGTCTTCACCACTGGCGGAATAGATTACGAATAGCCCAAACACCATTAAGGCTAATAAGCCGAGAAGCAAAGGTAAGTCTATGTGTAACTTTTGCCAAATACTCTTTTTATGGGGGTGGTGTGAGGCATTCATTCTGCCACCTTCCATTCGTCACGTAACATATATTCGTCCAATAAGGCGCGGGCAACAGGGCCTGCGTTAACGCCGCCCCAACCGGCATTTTCTAGCACTACAGCGAGGACTATTTTAGGGTTTTCATAAGGGGCATAAGCAATGATTAATGCATTGTCTCTAAGATGCTCTGCAATCGTGTCTGAATCATATTTTTCATCTTGCGCAACACTGAATACCTGAGCTGTACCTGTTTTCATTGCGGCAGTGTATGTGGCGTCAGTAAAGCGCGATTTGTGCGCTGTGCGGCGCATCGCCTCGTTAATAATCTCCCAATTATTATCATCATTTAGGCTAATGGGTTCTCGTTCATCAATTGGGGTGTCTATCTTAGGGGGTTCATCTTTGAATGATTTCAGCAAATGTGGTGTGAAGCGTTTACCACGATTAGCCAAAATAGTGGCTGCATTGGTTAGTTGTAGTGGCGTTGTGGTCCAATAACCTTGACCAATACCAACTGAAATGGTGTCACCAATATACCAAGGCTGGTTATAGCGCATGCGTTTCCAATCTTTGGACGGCATGATGCCATTGGCTTCTTCATAGATATCGATGCCAGTCGTCTCTCCAAAGCCAAACTTAGCCATAAACTCGGCCATTTTATCGACACCGACTTTGTAGGCAAGGTCATAAAAAAACGTATCGCAAGAGTCCATGATAGAGCTATAAACATCAACCCAGCCATGGCCCCAACGTTTCCAGTCACGATACTTTCGTTCAACGTTAGGAATTTGCCAAAAGCCAGGATCCCAAATGCGGGTTTTCTCTGTAATGGCCTTCTCTTCGAGGCCTAATAAGGCGACATGGGGCTTAATGGTTGAAGCTGGAGAATATTGCCCTTGAGTAGCACGGTTAATAAGCGGTCTAGATTTATCATTTAATAATGCGCTATAGGCTTTTGAACTAATACCATGGACAAATAAGTTAGGGTCATAGGTAGGGCTTGATACCATGGCAAGTACACCACCATCTTGGGGATCGATTGCCACCACTGAACCACGACGTCCATCGAGTAATTCCATGGCTTTTTGTTGCAGTTTTAAATCTAAAGTTAAGTAGATATCTTGCCCAGGTGTTGGCGGCGTGGCTTTTAAAGTGCGGATAACACGGCCACGGTTGTTCACTTCTTCTTCTAAATGCCCTGGTTTTCCAAGCAAGAGGCTTTCATAATATTTTTCAATGCCTTGCTTACCAATGTCATTGGTTGCAGCATAATTTTTCCATTGGCCTGATTTTTCAAGTGAGGTTCTATCTCGGGCATTAATTTTTCCCACATAACCCAGTACATGGGTCATGAGACCTTCATAGGGATAATGGCGTTTAAGACCTGCTTCGACTCTAAAACCTGGGAACTGATGTTGATTAACACTGAAGGTAGCAACTTGCTCTTCAGTCAGGCGAGATTTAATCGTCAATGGTTTGAAGCGGCGATGATAGCGAAGTCTTTCAGTGATAGTTTCACGTTCATCTGCACTTAACTCGATATACTCGTTAAGTTTATCTAGTGATGCGCTTATGTCTTTGGTTTTTTCAGGAATAACTTCAAGAGTATAAAATGGTTGGTTTTCAGCGAGTAACTGACCGTGTCGGTCATAGATAAGTCCACGACTTGGTGCTACAGGTACAACACGGATACGGTTATCGTTTGAGCGAGTTTCATAATCTTGAAATGAGACAACTTGCAACTGATACAAGTTGGAAAGCAATATACTGATTAGGATAAACACGCACAGGAAAGTAAACAAAGCACGACGTTTGAATAGCGACGCCTCGGCAGCGTGGTCGTGCATGGCAATGCGCTTTTTTGGCGACACTTAAGCTTTCTCCGATAGGTTCAGGCTGACAAATTCAGCTTAGCTATATTAGCTGAATTAACTTCACTTTTACCAGAGGTTTACCGATTAGGCTTATTCTCTGTGGTAGGGATGGTTGTTATTTATGCTCCATGCTCGGTAAAGGCTTTCTGCAACCAAAACGCGAACTAATGGATGGGGTAGCGTGAGGGCTGATAAACACCAACTTTGACTAGCGGCAGCTTTGCAATCAGGTGCAAGGCCTTCAGGACCGCCAATCAACAAACTGACATCGCGGCCATCAAGTTGCCATTTACTGAGTTGCTGAGCAAGTTGGGGAGTCTCCCAGTTCTTGCCTGGCAAATCTAGGCTTACAATGTGATTGCCTTTGGGCACAGCTGCTAGCATAAGTTCGCCTTCTTTTTGAAGAATGCGTGCTATATCAGCATTTTTACCGCGCTTCCCAGCAGGGATCTCGATGAGTTCTAACGCCATATCTCGAGGGAAACGACGTTGATACTCTTCAAACCCGCGGGTGACCCAATCTGGCATCTTAGTGCCAACAGCAATCAGTTGTAACTTCATTAGGCGTCGTTTTCAGTCCATAGCTTTTCTAGGTCATAAAATTCGCGTGTTTGCTGCTGCATCACGTGTAAAATTACGCCACCTAAATCAACGAGTACCCATTCACTGCTATCACGGCCTTCAACACCTAATGGTTGGTTACCAGCAGTTTTAGCTTCAACAATCATGTTTTCTGCAATAGCGCGAACATGAGTTTTTGATGTACCAGAACAAATTACCATGTAATCAGTAATGTGTGATTGGTTTGCCACGTCTAGTACCACAACGTCTTTGGCTTTCAGGTCGTCGATCTTATCGACAACAAAATCTTTTAATTCCGTGCTCTGCACGTCACTTACCTCAATATGTAAAAATAACGGAGCATTATACGCAAAATACCCTAGCTAGCGCAATTGAAGCCGTGTTCAATTAAGCATCTAAAATCGCTTTTACTTATTTTGGTACAGATGATGCTCACAAATGTATTGTTGGATCACAAAGGGCAGCATATTAGCGATCTCTGTGTTAACAAATACTTTCGTGTTGTGCGTTGTTTTTTGTTGTTCAAAGGGGACATTTTTGAGGAAACGACGAATTTCTGTTGAGGAAATATCCTGCAAGCTAACATCGACAGGGAATATTTTTCCCGTTTTAGCTAATGCGGGCACTTTTGCATTTTGAATTAACAAATCCGCCATCGGGCTGTTTTTGTCTAATTGCCAACCTGGACGCTGACAGACAACTAAGTGACATAAATTAAAAATGGATTGCCACTGGTACCAAGACGGTAGGTTGATGAACGAGTCAGTACCCATGATGAAATAAAACTGATGCTGAGGATATTGTTGTGTTAGCAGTTCCAGTGTCGTTGAGCTATATGACGGCGTATCGCGATTAATTTCAATATCGCACACTTCAAAATGGTCATATTGCTGGCAAACAAGTCGCGCCATCGCTAAGCGGTGTTGGCTGCTGACTTGGGTAGTCTGTTTGTGCGGTGGAATATGATTGGGCATTAACCAAATTTTATCGAGCCCAAGTTGCTGCTGAACTTCTATAGCGGGTTTAATATGACCGAAGTGAATTGGGTCAAAGGTGCCACCTAATAACCCAATTTTCATTCCTGCTTGATGATGACTATTGCTCAAAATGGGGCTCATGTTTGCAGTTCTATATGCGCTAAACGCCGATGAGCATTAGGATCAAACAGTAAGCATAAGTGGCTCATAGCAGTCCAATCTTCAATACCATGTTGTTTAAGGTTCATTTCCATTTTTGACGCAAAGGCCAGCATGTGTTCAATTTGGCTGAGGGTTAAGCGGGTTAAAGCCGCTTGGTATAATGGCTTACGTTTATCCCAAATACGGTGTTGCTGCCATAAACTATTTAGTTGAGCGCCTTGTTCTACAGCAGTCTTAAGATTGAGTAATACATTAAGCTCTTTAAATAGCGCCCACATCAAAATTGGCATTGCAGTGCCTTCGCCATTGAGCTGCACCACCATATGCTGAGCATGTTTTTGATGATTACCCAGTAAGGCATCTGTCAGTTGAAACACGGTAAAGCGAGATTGATCTTCAAAATAATCAGTTAAATGATCACTATGAATTGGCTCATGAGGGCTAAGTAACTGCAGTAATTGTAATGCTTGTTCTGCTGCGAGCAAATTACCTTCAAACAAGTTAAACAGCATGGCTTTTGCATCCATCTGTACGTGTAACTTGTAATGACTAATACGGTTATCTAACCAACGCTGAAATTGCTTACCTTCTGGCGTGGTACAAGGTAAATAAATACCTGCTGCATCGAGAGTTTTAAACCACTTACTTTTTGTTTCAGCAGAAAGCTTAGGCCCATGAATTAATAAAATGATGTCTGGATTGGGGTTTTGCATCATGGAAATGAATGCAGCAGAACCTTCAGTGCCAGGTTTTGCCTGAGGTAGAGTGAGTTCGATAATGCGGCGACTGGCAAACAAACTCATGGATTGCCACTCTTGAATCAAATCATTCCAACTAAAACCGGTTTCTTGGGTTAGGTGAACACGTTCATCAAATCCGTGTTTTTTAGCCGCAGCTAGAATCTGTGCTTTACAGTTTTCAATCAGCCATGGGTCATCACCGAAGAGTAAGTAACAGCCTTGAGGGCTTTTAAGATGTTGGCTTATTTGATCTGGGTAAACCCGCATTAATTCACCTCAATGGAGGCCAGGGTTTGAATAATATTCTCGGCGGCCTGAATCCGCATTTCTTTGACCAACATTTCCATTTCACGACTTTTTGCTAATGCTGTACGTGGATCGTCTTGATAGTCACGACGAATTTCTGTTTGAAATATTTGTGGTTCAGACTCAGGTAGTGTGAGTGAGTAATTCACTAAATAAATGAGCTCGTATTCAGCGACGTTACCTGTCGGGTATAGAGACAGTGTTGCACGCTCAAGAGAATCATTTACCAGTCTAAGGGTCGGCGTGGTATCTGATGCTGGAACCGTTGAAATAGCATGAATACGTAGGCGATCGCTGACTAAACGTGACAGTTCACTGTATTGATCGTTGGTGCTTAAATGCAATTCTTCAAGTTCGACTGGAATAGAATAACTGCGTTGTAATTTAAAGCCGCAACCTGCAGTGGTTAATATAACCAGTGCCATCATTGCCAAGCTAATGCGTTTTATTAGCATCACTAGTATCGGCATCCTTTTACTTAACTTTTAAATAGAATTTATTGCTTTCGCAACCCTGATAGTAGATTACAGGGAAATAAGAAAGGTTGCTAATCAATAGCAACCTTTCTGTTGGTATAAGCAATGTGTGATGCATTTGGCTGTTACTTTTGAAATAACAGCAAACGCACCATTATCGTTTACTTAGCAACGATATTTAACAGCTTACCCGGGACGTAAATAACTTTACGAACGGTGACGCCTTCAACAAACTTCAGCACATTCTCATCAGCTAAACCAAGGGCTTCAACTTCTTCTTTAGAAGCGTCAGCAGCAACAGTGATTTTAGCGCGAAGCTTACCGTTAACTTGTACGATGATAAGTTTGCTGTCTTCAACTAATGCTGATTCATCAACTGTTGGCCACAAGCTGTCTTCGATATCTGTTGTATTACCTAAAGCAGTCCACAAGCTGAAACTTGTATGTGGAATGATTGGGTAAAGTAAACGAGTGACTGCGGTTAATGCTTCTTGCATTAGGGCACGGTCTTGCTCATTGGCAGACGGTGCTTTTTGCAATTTGTTCATTAATTCCATGATCGCAGCAATCGCAGTGTTGAACATTTGACGACGCTCAATATCATCGCTGACTTTGGCAATGGTCTTATGCAGTTCACGGCGTAGTGCTTTTTGATTGTTGTCTAGGGCTTTAGGGTCTAATGCAACCACTTCGCCTTGGGCAACATGATCGTGTGCCGTTTTCCAGAAACGCTTAATGAAACGGTGCGCACCTTCAACACTTGATTCTTGCCACTCAAGGGTTAATTCAGGCGGCGCTGCAAACATCATGAATAAACGGACGGTGTCAGCACCGTATTTATCAACCATTTCTTGTGGGTCAATACCGTTATTCTTAGACTTCGACATCTTGCTCATGCCGGTGTAAACCAGTTCATGACCTTCGCTGTCGATTGCTTTGACTACACGGCCTTTGTCATCAGTTTCTTGAACTGTTACATCAGCTGGTGAAACCCACACACGTGCGCCTTTCTCGTTGTTATAGTAATAAGCATCTGCCAATACCATACCTTGAGTCAATAAGCGTTTTGCTGGCTCATCAGAGTCAACTAAACCGATATCACGTAATAATTTGTGGAAGAAACGGAAGTACAGAAGATGCATACAAGCATGCTCGATACCACCGATGTATTGATCCACTGGTAACCAGTAGTTAGCTTTAGCAGGATCAAGCATTTGATCTGCATGCGGGCTACAGTAACGTGCGTAGTACCAAGAAGATTCCATGAAGGTATCAAAGGTATCTGTTTCACGCAGTGCTGGTTGACCGTTAACTTCGGTTTTAGCCCACTCTTTGTCGGCTTTAATCGGGCTTTGAATACCGTCCATTACGACATCTTCAGGTAAGATAACCGGAAGTTGTTCAGCTGGCGTTGGCATTACCGTGCCGTCTTCTAAGGTCACCATTGGAATTGGCGCGCCCCAGTAACGCTGACGAGATACACCCCAGTCACGAAGACGGAAGTTAACTTGACGCTTACCTTTGCCTTCAGCAGTCAGTTTGGCATCAATAGCATCAAATGCAGCTTGGAATTCAAGTCCATCAAATTCTGCAGAATTAAACAGTACACCTTTGTCAGTAAATGCAGCTTCACTGATGTCGACTTCGCTATCTGCTGGCTTAATCACAGCTTCAATCGAAAGGCCGTATTTTTTAGCAAACTCAAAGTCTCGTTGATCATGAGCGGGTACAGACATAACCGCGCCAGTACCGTAGTTCATTAATACAAAGTTACCTACCCAGATTGGCACTTCTTTGCCTGTTAATGGGTGAACAGCATTAAGACCAGTAGCAACACCTTTCTTTTCCATCACAGCCATAGCAGCTTCAGTGGTATCAACGTTTTTACATTCTTCGATGAATGCCGCTAATTCAGGGTTGCTCTTTGCCGCTTGCTCTGCCAGTGGGTGACCACTTGCAATTGCAACATACGTCACACCCATTACGGTGTCAGGACGTGTGGTATAGATATCGAATGTCTCATCACTGTTAGCAACATTAAAGGTCATTTCGATACCTTCACTGCGGCCAATCCAGTTACGTTGCATAGACTTAACCTGTTCAGGCCATTCGTCTAGCTGATCGATGTCATTTAATAGTTCTTCAGCGTAATCGGTGATCTTGATGAACCACTGAGGAATTTCTTTTTGAACCACCTCAGTGTCACAGCGCCAGCAACAGCCGTCTTGTACTTGCTCGTTAGCCAGTACCGTTTCATCATTTGGACACCAGTTTACTGAAGCTGTCTTTTTGTAGACTAAGCCTTTTTCATAAAGCTGGGTGAAGAACCATTGTTCCCACTGGTAGTACTCAGGCGTACATGTGGCGATTTCACGGCTCCAATCGTAACCAAAACCTAATAGCTTAAGTTGGTTCTTCATGTAGTCGATATTTTCGTATGTCCACGGTGCTGGGGCAGTCTTATTATTGATTGCCGCATTTTCAGCAGGTAGGCCGAATGAGTCCCAACCAATAGGTTGTAGAACATTTTTACCTTGCAAACGTTGGTAACGAGCAACAACATCACCTATGGTGTAGTTACGGACGTGTCCCATGTGAAGTCGGCCAGACGGATAAGGGAACATAGAGAGACAGTAGAACTTCTCTTTGTTTTCATCTTCTGTTACTTCGAAGGTTTTTTTGTCTTCCCAGTGCTTTTGCACTAAGGCTTCAATTTCTGAGGGATTATATTGCTCTTGCATCAATCTATTCCGGCCTATGCCGCCCATTGTTTGATCTAACGCTAAAAAGCGCGAGTGAGATCTGCATAGAATAAACTAGAAGTGATGCATTAAAAAGGTTCAGATGAAGGAGTATTTTTTATGAGTGGACGAAGTTCAGCGTTATTAGCGCTTTATCACACGCTTTTTGAGCAAGTTAAGCAGCGCTATGATGAAGATAACTCATTGACTGCAAAGAGCCTTTTTGCATCAGTAACCCAGTGTAAAGATTATTTGCAACTCAAATCTGATGCAGGTGAAGATGAGTTAGCTTTAGTAGAAGAATTTTTAAAGCGTGACATTGCAAGTTACCTAAAAGATGAAAATGCCGATAATCTTAGTTATAGCCCAACGGTGATCACCTTAGAAAATACCCTTTGGCACTGGTTAGGTGAAATTACTGACCGCAGCCAAGTTGAGTGGCATGAGATAGCTCAAGACTTCAAACACAAAGGCTTTTATATGTCAGGTGAAGTGATTAATCAGGGCAAAGTGATTTGTACTGAATGTAATCATGAAATGAATATTGAGTTTCCGAGCTTAATTCCTGATTGCCCGCAATGCGACAATGAAATGTTTACCCGAGAATCGTTAGCGCCTTAAATTTTGAGGTTGTACATTTATTGGTTACTAGCTGTGTTTAAACGGCTAGCAACCAGTTGTGACATTATTATATTGCGGCCCAGTGGTTGCGTTATTGGCTTGAACGTAGTGAAAATAACAATTGTCATCTAATACCTTACCGTCATCATTGAGATCATAGCCGATAAAAGTATCGGCAATGCCTTGATACTCAATGACAAAGCCATCATCTAAAATCAACCAATCTTCAATATCGGTATTATCCAAATAACCCCATTTAAGACGTGTATTAAAACTGCCATCACCTTCAAGATCGATATCAAGTAAGTCATCTCTATTGTTGACAGTTTGGGTAGAGAAGCTGCTCATTTGCGAGCGAGCATAGACTAAGTTATTTGCGGATTTTGCACTGGCATTTAGCTGAGATAAACCGCTAATACGGGCTTCAGTGGACATATTGATAAATTTTGGCGCAGCAATAATAGCCATGATGGCCAAAATAATAATCACCACAACAAGCTCTATTAAGGTAAAACCTTGATTAAATCGTTTCAAGCTCAATCAGGTCTGCCTTTTTTCCAAAGCATGATTTGTTGAGTTAACCCTATCAAAAACAACAAACCACAGAGTAATAATAATGGTGTTTGGCCAATACGTTTAAACCACGTTTCACCGTTATATAACGGAACATCTGCAACTAATACGCCTTGTTTAAATTGCGGGATTTGATGGGTGATACGACCGTGAATATCTACCACAGCTGTTACACCATTGTTGGTTGCTCGAACTAATGGACGGCCTAATTCAATTGAGCGCATTTGGGCTATTTCCATGTGTTGCAATGGACCAATTGTATCGCCAAACCAAGCATCATTTGAAACCGTTAACAGTAAATCGGTATCTTCATCGATATTGGCGCGCAGTTGCTCAGGAAACACAATTTCGAAGCAAAGAGCAGGGGCTATTTGATAGCCCATGGCATTTAAGTTTTGCTGTTGGTAAGTTCCGCGCCCAAACGATGACATAGGGAGATTAAAAAACGGCGCTAATGGTCTTAACAGGCTTTCAAACGGGACAAATTCACCGATAGGGAGTAAGTGGTGTTTTTTGTAATCATTAGTGCCATTGCCTTGATAGTCACCTTGGGGCTGCACTGACTCATTGGCGTTACCCAATACAATAAGTGAGTTATAAAATTCTTGCTGCTGTGTGCTGATAATACCGGTAATGATGGCGCTATCATTCATATTCGCCACTTTATCGGTATTATGTAAAAAGTCTCCCACCATTGACTCTGGAGCGGGTACTGCAGCTTCTGGCCAGACGATAATATCGGCATCAAAGTTTGGACGGCTTAAATCCATATATTTAAGCAGTGTCGGCCATAACGCATCAGGCTCCCACTTCATGCTTTGTTCGATATTGCCTTGCACTAACGCCACTTTAACGGTTTCGCCGCGAGGGGTAATGTCAGAGATTAATGGTGTAACGATTGTCGCAATGATAATGACTGCGGTGATGACCGCTGCACTGATAAAACGTTTCTTTAAGACTAAAACAATGCTGCCGCAAAACAGAGCGATGAGATAACTTAATCCTAGTGCGCCAATAACGCTGCCAAGTTCAGAAATCGGTCCCTGGGTTTGACTGTAGCCAGCCCATAACCATGGGAACCCTGTAAGCACCCATCCACGCATCCATTCAGTTAATACCCAAAGTGCAGGGAATAAACCGAGATACTGAAAGGCATGATGCCAATGTTTAAAGTGCGGATATTGACTAAGTCTTGCGGTGAGATACCCCGCTAATGCAGGGTAGAGCGCTAAATAAAATGCCAGTAATGCCATAAGCCCCATTGAAACGAATAACGGTAATCCGCCAAACGTATCAATACTGACATGGACCCAGCTGATCCCAAAAGCAAAACAACCAAAGCCGAAACTTAGCCAATGAAAGAAGTTTTCTTTAGGGGTTAAGTGTCGGCTTTGATAGAGAACAAATATCATTGCCGCGGGGTAGAAAGCCCATATTGCGTAAGGAGCAAAGGCGAGAGTGGTACTTGCGCCCGCAGCAAAAGCCGTCACCATCTTTAATAGTGATGACTTCGAGATATTTAGTTTTTTAAACACAGTGTTAGTCGTCGTTATCTTCTTGAAGTTTAGGATCTGGTAACTTAACGCTAAGTTGAATTAACCGTCTTGTATCAGAGTTAGTGACTTTAAACTCGATATTATCGATAAGTACACTTTCATTGCGCTCTGGTAAATGACCAAAGGCGTGTGACACTAAACCGCCGACAGTATCAAATTCTTCATCGCTGAATTGAGTACCGCAAGCTTCGTTAAATTCATCAATAGGGGTACGTGCTTTAATCATAAACACGGTGTTACTGATTTTTTTGATTTCCGTATCTTCTACTGAACTATGGTCGAATTCATCTTCAATTTCACCGACGATTTCTTCCAAGATATCTTCAATTGTGACAAGACCGGATACCCCACCATATTCATCGACCACAATGGCCATATGATATCGCTGGGAGCGGAATTCTTTGAGTAGCACATCGACACGCTTGCTTTCTGGAACCACTACAGCTGGCCTGATGACTTGATGCAGTGAGAAAGGTTGGTCTGATTGCTTGAAGCCATACTTAAGCAGATCTTTTGCAAGCAAAATGCCTTCGATATGGTCTTTATCTTCGTTGACTACAGGAAAACGAGAGTGAGCTGATTCTATTACTGTTTTCAGTAATTCATCAACTGTGCTATCGATTTGTAGTGTGACTATTTGGCTGCGAGGGATCATGATATCGCGTACGCGTAATCCTGAAACTTCTAATACGCCATTCATCATTTCACGGGTATCTTCAGTAATTAAATCACGCTCTTCAGCGCCCGCAATGACCTCTACGAGATCTTCGCGATTTTGAGGTTCGCCCTGAAACAACTGACCTATTTTGTCAATCCAGTTTTTTTTACGGGCGTTGGTACTCGGTGGGATGTCGTCACTCATAATATTTTACTAAATCATCGGAGGCATTTACATGCAATCCTTTGACTTATTTATGCTTCCTTATACGGATTTGAAAAACCTAAGCCTTCAATGAGTTGAGTCTCTAATGACTCCATTTCTTCAGCTTCGTTGTCGATAATATGGTCATAACCTAGCAAATGCAAGCAGCCGTGAATAACCATGTGGGCCCAATGTGCTATAAGGGGCTTATTCTGTTGTTTTGCTTCGAGTTCTACTACTTCAGCGGCAATGATTAAATCACCTAAAAGTGGTAATTCAATCCCTGGAGGCGCCTCGAAAGGAAAAGATAAAACATTGGTAGGTTTATCTTTCCCGCGGTAAGTATGGTTAAGCTGCTGACTTTCACTGTTTTCGACAATGCGAATCGTTAATTCAGCCGTTTCCATGGTATTACCGAGTGCTGTTTTGACCCATAACTCAAACTCATCTTGAGTTGGTAATTGTTGCGGGTCATCAACGGCAATTTGTAAATCTAGCTCTAAATCAAGCTTTGAAGCAACGTCAGAGTTAAGCGTCATTTTTTACCACTCCAACAGTATTAGCATCTTCATTGCTCATTTGTTCATTAAATGCATTCTGACGTTGTTTATATTGGCGCTCTTTTTCAGCTTTTAGTGCCAGTTCTTTTGAATCAAATGCTTCATAAGCTTCGACGATGCGGGCAACAATCGGGTGACGAACCACATCTTGAGACATAAAGAAGTTAAAGCTAATGTCATTGACTTCGTTGAGCACTTCAATTGCCTGGCGTAGTCCTGACTTTTGACTGCGCGGTAAATCGATTTGAGTAATATCACCAGTGATGACCGCGCGTGAATTAAAGCCGATACGGGTTAAGAACATTTTCATTTGTTCAACAGTGGTGTTCTGGCTTTCATCTAAAATCACAAAGGCATCATTTAAAGTACGGCCGCGCATATAAGCCAGCGGGGCGATTTCAATGATGTTGCGCTCAAGCAGTTTTTCAACTTTCTCAAAACCTAACATTTCAAACAAAGCATCATAAAGTGGGCGTAAATACGGGTCGACTTTCTGGCTTAAATCGCCCGGCAAGAATCCGAGTTTTTCACCGGCTTCAACCGCTGGACGCGTTAATAGAATACGACGAACTTCTTGACGTTCTAATGCATCGACTGCGGCTGCAACAGCTAAAAAGGTTTTACCTGTACCTGCAGGCCCAATACCAAAGGTGATGTCATGTTTAGCAATATTTGCCACATAATTAGCTTGGTTTGGGTTGCGTGGCTTGATGATGCCGCGCTTAGTTTTGATGTGTAGGGTATCGTCTTCAGCAGAAGATTCTGCCTCAAGATTAATCACTTCTTGAATGGCTAGATGAACTCGTTCAGGTTCAAGATCAGGCGTGCTGCCTTTAACCGTTTGGGTTTCAATATAAAGCTGTTTCAATAAATTATTGGCATTAAAGGCATTACGAGGCAGACCAACAATTGTGAAATGGTTGTTTTTATGGACAATCTCAACACCTAGACGGCGCTCAAGTTGCTTAATGTTGTCATCATAAGGACCACATAATGAGGCAATTCTTCGAGTCTCAGCAGGCTCGAGATACAAATTCATGGTTGTAACTTTAGTGGACAAAAATAATGCTCCAAAAACGATATGTTTATTAACAAAGAGTCTACGAGTGTTGTATTTAAAATACCACGGTATTTAGGTAAAAGCACAATAAAGGCGGCTTATAGCCGCCTTTATTAACTAAATATCATCACTCGATTATGACTTAATTAGGGGTAAATTGGGTTACGCCTAAATCATCATCAGTTTTGTGTTTAGCTAAAATGTCAGACGGACGCAAACTACGACGTAAATCCATTTCATCTTCTGCGCGAACAAATACGCCACGTAAAGAGTTGGTGTATACGTCAACGATTTCTACGTCAACAAACCCGCCAATGCTCTTAGGGTTACCTTCGAAATTCACTACGCGGTTATTTTCAGTACGACCGCGAAGCTCCATTGGATTCTTTACTGAAGGACCTTCAACTAAAATACGTTGCACAGTACCTAACATTTGACGGCTGTAACGCATCGCTTGCTGGGTGATTCGGTCTTGTAAAATAGCCAGGCGCTGTTTCTTTTCAGTCATAGTGACATCATCTGGTAAGTCTGCAGCTGGGGTACCTGGGCGCGCACTGTAAATAAAGCTGAAGCTGTGATCGAAGCTTACATCTTCAATTAACTTCATTGTGTCTTCAAAGTCAGCTTGGCTTTCACCAGGGAAGCCAATAATAAAGTCAGAACTGATATGAATATCAGGACGGGCTTTACGTAAACGACGAATAATTGATTTGTATTCAATCGCCATGTGGCCACGTTTCATGTTAGTCAAAATACGATCTGATCCTGATTGAACAGGAAGGTGTAAGAAGCTAACAAGTTCAGGAGTGTCTTCATATACATCAATGATGTCTTGAGAGAACTCAATCGGATGACTAGTTGTAAAGCGGATACGGTCGATGCCATCTATTGATGCCACTAAGCGCAATAACTCTGCAAAGGTACAAATTTCATCGTCGTGAGTCGGACCACGGAAGGCATTCACGTTTTGGCCTAACAGGTTAACTTCACGTACACCTTGTTCAGCTAGCTGAGCGACTTCTAGAATCACGTCATCGACTGGGCGGCTAACTTCTTCACCGCGTGTATAAGGTACAACACAGAATGAACAGTATTTGCTACAACCTTCCATAATTGAAACGAATGCCGATGGACCATCAGCTTTTGGCTCTGGTAAACGGTCAAACTTTTCGATTTCTGGGAAGCTCACATCAATAACGGCTTTGTCGCCATTATTAATTTGAGTGATCATTTCAGGTAAACGATGCAAGGTTTGTGGGCCGAAAATGATATCAACGCATTGAGCACGTTCTTTAATTGCTTTACCTTCTTGTGAAGCAACACAACCACCGACACCGATAACTAAATTAGGATTTTTATCTTTTAAGGTTTTCCAGCGACCAAGCTGATGAAACACTTTTTCCTGTGCTTTTTCACGAATTGAGCATGTGTTAAGCAGGAGTACGTCTGCTTCTTCAGCATTCTCAGTCAAGGTGTAACCTTGATAATCGTCCAGCAAGTCAGCCATTTTAGATGAATCGTATTCATTCATCTGACAGCCCCAGGTTTTTATGTGTAGTTTTTTACTCATCAGATACGCCGTTCTATATACCACAGAAAAATAGCCGAGTATTTTAACTGCACAAAGGCTCGCTGGCTAGCCTTTGTGCACATCTAGTGAGCATTATTCTGAAAAGCTTAATACCCCTATTTTTTGCGAGTATTTATCTTGGTCGGCTAACTCGTTTGATTGATTGGTAAAAAAGCCTAATTGCTTAGCTATACGCTGATTATCAAGGCGCGCTTGAGCGATTAAGTTTTGCTGTAGTTGATTTGCATGATAGTCAAACGAGACTAATTCATTGGCTTCTTGGACTGAAAAACCGAATTCTTTTGCCATTGCCACGTTATCTTGACGAGCTCTGGCAATAATTTGTTGTGGTAGCTCCCGATTAAAGCGTGTGAGTATTTCCGTGGTTTGTTGATATAAGGCATAATCAAACGAAGAACGGTAAATCACGGTGACGGTTTCCATTGGTTGCATTTGCGCTTGGGAAGCAACAGAAAATAATGCTGTGATAGCCAGTAAACTATGGGTAAACATTCGAGTGATGCTTGCTGATTTTCTGCCCTTTGGCATACGCTTTGATATAGCCTCAGGAATAGAAAGTAGGCCCGAATGGTTGCTGCTAATATTGTTAGAATGTACGTACGTGCTTTGACTAGACATAGTATCCTCTCTTACCTTGGCATGACGGATGTGGTGCAAGGTGTATTCATTAGACAGTTTCAGTATATGAAGAGGTTTACTGGTTAATGTGTCACCATTGTAAGCAGGTGTTGCTCTAAGATTAGATAGCAACATATCGACACGATTAAGCGATTTTAGACACGTTTGTACATATTTTAATCGTTACGGTTAATGCTAATAAGTACGAAAGTGCGATGAGAAGGGTTTAGCAATGCAAGATGCAGTTCAAGATAAGGCAAAACAAGATCTACAAGTTCAACATGATGTGGTGATTGTGGGCGGCGGCATGGTTGGCGCAGCTGTCGCGGTAGGGTTAGGGCAGCTTGGCCTGAATGTCGCAATGATAGAAGCCTATCAACCAAAGGCCTATGAGCCTGAACAGCCGCTAGATCTTCGAGTGTCTGCTATTAGTGTTGCTTCAGAGCAATTGCTTGAGCGACTTGGGGTAATGGATGAATTGTTATCTTTGCGTCATGTGGCTTATAAAGGCCTAGAAACTTGGGAGGTGGAAGATTGCATCACTCAATTTCATGCTGATCAAATTGATGAGCCACATTTAGGCTACTTTTTTGAAAATCGATTAATTCAACTTTGTTTATGGCAAAAAATAGAGGCTATGGACAATATCATACTCTATTGCCCTGAAAGTGTCAGTCGTTTTGAGCGTGTAACCCATGATGTTCAACAACAGATAAAAGTCACTTTAGATTCTGGGACAGAAATCCGTGCTGCATTATTAGTTGGCGCTGATGGTGCGAACTCGCAAGTGCGTCAATGGGCTGGTATTGGTATTACTGGTTGGGATTATGCCCAATCAGCGATGCTTATTAATGTCGCCACATCCACTGAGCAGCAAGATGTCACCTGGCAGCAATTTACTCCAGCAGGGCCGCGTTCGTTACTACCGCTTCCTGGCAACAATGCTTCATTAGTTTGGTATGACAGTCGTAGCCGTATTAAACAGTTAATGCAGCTTAATCATCTGCAACTTGCTGAGCAAATTAGACAACACTTCCCGCAGCGATTAGACAGTGATTTTACTGTTATCGACCGGGGTAGCTTTCCGTTAACTCGTCGTCATGCGCAATCATATTGCCAAGATAATGTGGTTATTTTAGGCGATGCAGCTCACACGATTAACCCACTTGCAGGTCAAGGGGTGAATATTGGTTTTAAAGATGTCGACGTATTGATTGCGACTATCGCCGATGCGGTTGGTAATAACCGTCCATGGTGGACTGAAACCACTTTAAAGCAATATCAATGTAAGCGTTATAGCGACAACTTATTAATGATGTCGGCAATGGATGCATTTTATGCCGGTTTCAGTAATGACTTAATGCCGCTTAAGCTATTACGTAATGGTATGCTAAAACTCGCAAACCATGATAACCCTATCAAAAAGAAAGTCCTCAAATATGCATTAGGTTTAGCCTAAATCTAGGTTAAATAACACGCGGTAATTGTTGAGTTCAGTTTTGAGTGTTAAAATGCCGCGCTTTAGCGCCTTCAAATCACATTTCGGCAATTTTATTAGGATGATTTGAAGTCAGCGCGGTCATATTATTCGCTAAAAATGAGTGCTAATGAGTCAAATAAAACTAATTGTTGGTCTTGCCAATCCTGGTGCTGAATACGCACAAACTCGTCATAATGCCGGTGCATGGTATGTGCAAGAGCTAGCGCGCCTATGCGGCGCAACGCTTGTACCTGACAGTAAATACTTTGGTTTAACTGCCAGAGTGACGATTGATGGTAAAGACGTACGATTATTGATCCCGACCACTTTTATGAACCTTAGCGGAAAATCAGTAGGTGCATTAGCCAATTTTTTCCGAATTACTCCAGAAGAAATATTAGTCGCTCATGATGAGCTTGATATGGAACCGGGCGTTGCAAAGTTTAAATTAGGCGGCGGTCATGGTGGCCATAATGGTTTAAAAGACATTATTGCTAAAATGGCCAATGACAAAGGGTTTCACCGCCTACGGATAGGTATTGGTCATCCTGGAGACAAAAATCGTGTTAGCGGTTATGTACTGGGTAAAGCGCCAGCAAGCGAACAAGAAAAGATGGATGCAGTGATTGATGAAGCAGTGCGTTCAACTGAGATTTTATTTAAGCAAGATATGGCGAAAGCCATGAACAGATTACATACTTTTAAAGCAGTTTAAATTTTATAGCCTATATAAAGGTAGTAAGGTTTCTCTGTTTCAAAGCAACTATTGATATTCACTGTATCAGTTTCGATGCAGTTCAACATATATAAAGGTAACAAATATGGGTTTTAAATGCGGCATTGTGGGTTTGCCAAACGTAGGTAAGTCGACACTATTTAATGCATTAACAGAAGCAGGAATTGAAGCAGCTAACTTCCCGTTTTGTACCATTGAGCCTAACACAGGTGTTGTACCTGTACCGGATTCACGTCTAGATAAATTAGCTGCGATTGTTAGCCCTGAGCGTATTTTACCAACCACAATGGAATTTGTTGATATTGCTGGTTTGGTAGCTGGCGCATCAAAAGGTGAAGGTTTAGGAAATAAGTTCCTTGCTAACATCCGTGAAACTGATGCAATTGGTCATGTTGTTCGTTGTTTTGAAGATCCAAACATCGTTCACGTTGCTAATAAAGTTGATCCAGCTGGTGACATCGAAGTGATTAACACTGAACTTGCACTTGCTGACTTAGATAGCTTAGAGCGTGCTATTTTCCGTCAACAGAAGCGTGCTAAAGGTGGCGATCAAGAAGCTAAGTTTGAAGTTGAAGTGCTTGAAAAAATGCGCCCAACATTAGATGAAGGCCAAATGTTGCGTTCACTAGAGTTAAGCAAAGAAGAGATTGCCGCTGTTGCTTACCTTAACTTCCTTACATTAAAGCCTACGATGTACATTGCTAACGTAGCTGAAGATGGTTTTGAAGATAATCCACATTTAGATGCTGTTAAAGCGATTGCTGAGACTGAAAATGCAGTAGTTGTTGCCGTTTGTGCTGCAATTGAATCAGAGCTTGCAGAAATGGATGCTGAAGACCGTGTTGAGTTTATGGCTGATCTTGGCCTTGAAGAGTCAGGTCTTGATCGCGTGATCCGTGCGGGTTACCAATTATTAGACTTACAAACTTACTTTACTGCAGGTGTAAAAGAAGTAAGAGCATGGACAGTACCAGTCGGTGCGAGTGCGCCACAAGCAGCGGGCGTGATCCATACTGACTTCGAACGTGGTTTCATTCGTGCTCAAGTAATGAGCTATGATGACTTTATCGAACATAAAGGTGAAGCTGGCGCTAAAGATGCGGGTAAATTACGTGTCGAAGGTAAAGGTTATATCGTTAAAGATGGCGATGTTATGCATTTCCTATTTAACGTGTAATCGGTATTTTCAAACTATAATAGTCTGAAGATCACCGTTAAAGAGTATTGAGGTTAACTTTATTAGGATATTTTGTCGATTTGGCGCTCAGTTTGGTGAACTTATAGCCGAACAACAACAATTGATGAAAATAGCTAAAAAAAGCAGTTGACCTCGATACCCTGAATAAGCATAATACGCCCCGTCCTCACGACGAGGGCAAGTAAGAATAAAGTGGCAATGTAGCTCAGCTGGTTAGAGCACAGCACTCATAATGCTGGGGTCGCAGGTTCAAGTCCCGCCATTGCTACCATCTTCTCTAGATGTAAAATAAGAGATTGCTGGTTAGTTAAAGTGATAACTTTAGAAATATGACCGGCAACCTTCTCAAGGTTAAATGAGCATCGTGTTCTGGATGAAAAACAGAGTCAGTGCGGGAGTGGTGGAATTGGTAGACACGCCAGATTTAGGTTCTGGTGCCGTAAGGTGTGAGAGTTCAAGTCTCTCTTCCCGTACCATTATTAAAAAAATTGGCTATGTAAATAGCGGGTTTTTTAAAAAGCTTTAGATTGGGATATCGCCAAGTGGTAAGGCACCGGGTTTTGATCTCGGCATCCCCAGGTTCGAATCCTGGTATCCCAGCCATTTTAAAGTAAGTAGTAAAAGATTATTGGGATATCGCCAAGTGGTAAGGCACCGGGTTTTGATCTCGGCATCCCCAGGTT
>NZ_JAJGZS010000020.1:0-23360 GCF_020806285.1 Shewanella sp. 10N.7 | reverse complement strand
AGGCACCGGGTTTTGATCTCGGCATCCCCAGGTTCGAATCCTGGTATCCCAGCCAAATTTAGCCTCACGGTTAAAGCAAGAGCCCGTCTTATGACGGGCTTTTTGTTGCCTAAAATTTATGATTTATCTTCTCATATTTATCCATTATCACTTATCGATTGAGCCTTATGATTATTTTTGTATGATGGATAAGTTATAGGTTCCAAATTATTACGTTCCAAATTATTACTTTCTAAATTATTACATTCAGAGTCTGCCCGAAATGCCAATTAATCCAATTACAGAGTCAATGTGGCCTGAAATCTATAAACTCCAATCGCAAGTGTATGTGGATATTGAACCAGAGCCGCTCGAAGTCCTTCGGGATAAATGGCAGCATTCTGCTCACTGCTGTTTTGTCTATCAAAATGAAGAGCAAAAGGTAATGGCTTATCTATTGGCTCATGTTTGGGCTAATAAAACGCCTCCTAAGCTCTATCAGACACTTTCTGAGAAAAAGGAGGGTAGTCAGTTGTTTCTACATGATTTAGCGGTATCTGCTCTATTAAAAGGCTCTGGAGTCGGTAAGCAAATGGTTGAGCAGTTAAAATTAATTGCTAAGCAATACAATTACTCACAAATACAACTTGTGGCAATACAAGGCTCAGTCCCTTTTTGGCAAAAAATGGGCTTTGAGATTGATCATGAGCAGGCGGCTAACGCAAGTTATGGCCCTGATGCTAAGATCATGAAACAAGTGCTTTAATCAGTTTTACTTTTTAAGTCTTAAGCAAATAAAAAAAAATACGGCCAATTGGCCGTATTGTTAACTGATAAAAATTAATTAATCATTTATCGCTTACTTCTGTCTAGCTGGGTAAGAAGTCGATCGCCCAAATGGTTGTCATTGTTGCAACATCTTCTGCAGGGAAGGTGATTGAACGTAACACAACCTTTAGTTGGCGCTCTAATTTGGCATTGTTAAGCTGGCTTGATTGAATATCAACCCGACTAATGCTGCCATTAGGCAGGATCTCAATCTCAAACATGACTTTACCTTTGAGGAAAGGGTCTTTACGCAGAGCTCGATTATACAAGGCATATAAACGTGCTTTGTTCGCCTCAAGTGTGCGGCGTAATGCTGCCTCTGAACGTTGGCTTCCCGCAGAAGCCAGTTGCTCTTCCTCGGCAATAGCCCCTTGAGTAGCTAACACTTCCTCTTCTGCCAACCTAATTTGTTGGGTGTTTTTAGTGCTTAAAGCATCTGACGCAACGGTTTGATTGACGGTAGAGGTGGTTAAACTCTCACTTTGGGTATTGGCCGAAGCTGCTAACATCTTACGTTTGACTTTCACTTCTTGCGCCTGCGTTTGTTCAAGGGCACTTTGAGATGCCGGTTTGATATCAAACGCTTCACGCATTGAAAAAAGCTCATCTTTCATGGCTGCTAGCCCTGAAGTTTGTGCTTTTTCTTTTGCGGCCTCACGGGTCATTGTCGGCTGTACTATTGGTTTTTCAACAGGTTTATCGACAGGTTTCTCTTCAACCTTTTCCGGTTCTTTTTCAAGTTCTGGCTCAGGCTCAGGAATAACCTCTGGCTTTTCAGGCACTGGAAGTTGTTTTTCTTTAAGCATTATTTTCGCTAACTGCGGGGGTAATTGCTCTTTAACTTCTCTTGGCACTTCAACTTGCTCAAGTAAAGGCACACCGATGCCGAACACAGCGTAAATCACCAGTAGTAACACTAAGATCTGTTTAAATAACCTATCTTGTTTACTGGGCTTAAATAAATCACCTATGTCGTTAAAGCTATTACCATTTGGGCTACTGCCATTAAACGAATGGGATAAGCTTGCTGCTGTCATGCTAACCCTCCTCAGCCGTTTTACTGGCTTGGCGCTCAACGGCTAATGACATATTTCTATATCCCGTTTCAGCACAAGCAGCCATAATTTGCTTTAACGCCATATAAGGTGTGCTGCTATCGCCAATAATGGTGACGGCACGGCCTTTTTCCTGTTCTGACTCTGTTAACTCAGTACGTTTACTCGCTTGGTATGTAAGCTCAGTAGTCATCGCTTCGATAAACTCAAGGTTTTCTTGTTCACTGAAGTTAGGCTTATCAGCACTATTTTGCCAAACAGCTCGCTCTTGGATAAGCACTGTATCTTCAAGTACTGTGATAACCAGGTTTTCAACTGGCAGTTCTTCAGCAATAGAGACAGGTAACTTTATCTTTTCGATATTTTGTAGAACGCGTACTTCAGATTGATTCACAATCAAGAAGAATACCAAAATCGTAAAGATATCCATCAAGGCAACTAAGTTAAGTTTGCCACCTGATTTAAAGCGCTTATGGTGCTTAGCAAGTCGTTTAGCTCTGGGTGATTGCTTCATGATTTGCCTCCTGTGGTTTCACTTACTTGTGTTTCAGCAAGTGATTCTTCAGGTGCATCGCCTAATGAAATAAGCGGAAACAGTTCAGCATCGACTAGGTTAGCCGCAACCACTGCTTTGTATGAGCGCACGGTATCCATTGCAGTCACAATGGTCTGATAATCGATATCAGATTCAAGCAAAAGCACTATGTCATTTTTATCGATTTCTTGTTGTTGAAAAGTCAGTTTAAGGTCTTGTAAGTACACAGACAAAGCCTTGAAATCATAACCTTGTTCTGTTGTTTCAAAACGTTTAAGTAATATGCCTGCAGGGTAGTTGAGTTCAAGACTTTGCTGAGTAATGACCAGTTCCAATACTTTGGGTTCTTGATCATCTTCAGCTTGTTGAGACTCTGACATAACAGGCAATTGCAGATTTAGTATCCGTACTTGTGAAAATACCAAACTCAGTAATAACACAGGTACGAGCACGATCATCAAATTCATAAATGAAGTGATATCGAGTTCTGCATCTTCGGTATTAGGGCGACGACGGCGTCTCATAATTATTAGCCTCGGTCCGAATCCGCTTGCTTAGAAAATGACAGTGAATTAAGTAATTTAATGCCAGCCATTTCAATTGAATCAACAATAGTCGCAGTTTTAGTTTGCAGTGTTGAGTGAAATAGAATTAGCGGAATAGCGGTAATAAGACCAAATGCAGTGGTGTTCATTGCAACAGAAATACTGGAAGACAGCAGGTTAGCTTTTTCAGCTGGATCTGCACTGGCTACCGCAGAGAACGCGGCAATCAGCCCCATAATGGTACCCAGTAGACCAAGTAGAGTAGCAATATTGGCTAAGGTAGCAATAAATGGCGTGCGCTTTTCAAGTCTCAACATGTACTCCATGATGGTTTCTTCCATGGCGTATTCCACATCTTCACGGCGATTAGCTTGTGAAATTCTGACGATACCAGATTGCAAAACATCAAATACTGGGGCTTTATTATTTTGCGCATGTTGACTGATTGTCGCGACATCACCGCTTTTAAGTGCTTCTTTGATTAACGAGAATGCTTTTTGGTTAGTGCGATGAGCTGAACTGAGATATAACCAACGTTCGATAGTTATGGCCAAACCGACGACTAATACTAGGGCGATAGGGTATATGAACGGGCCACCATTTTGTAAAAATGCAATGATATGGTCGGTAAAACTCATGATATTTTCCTTTTTATAGAGTCGAACGAAGTTGTTTTTGACTCGTCCTAAATGTAGTTATTTTTTGTTACTGCTTTTTTGTTACTGCTTCGGGTTAAACTTTTATCTTGGTGAATACACCCTTTATTGTTTTGATGAAGTATTCACACTGAAATCACGTACCTCTTGTTGGAACTTTTTAGGGTTAATCGGTTTGAATTGCGGCAAGATGATTTGCATATTGTTATCTTGTATTGCTACAGGATTGGTTATGCCTTGCCAAGGCATGATGTAAAGCACTTTGGGTTGCTCTTGCGTGCCGGTCACTTTACTTTCAATTAATACGGGTTTGTTTGCTGTGCTGACGTTTTCAGCGGCATTAAGCTGGTCCATGCTAATGACTGATAGCAGCAAGAGTGTCATAACAGCAATAACAACTGCGTTCACACGGTATGTTGTCATCGGGGTTAATGAACTAACCATCTTATCCTTCTCCTTGTTGCAAATTGAGCCCAGCTCGCTGAATTTTTATTTCAACGCCAGCCAACCATCGCTGGGCTTGAACATCATCAGGTTTTAGCAATAAATAGGATTGATAATAACGTCTCGAATCCAATAGTTTTCCTCGGTATAGTTCGAGCAAAATAGCGAGGTTAACTTGTGCTTCTGGATAATTAGGCCAAATAGATAATGCGGTTAAATAATCTTTTTCTGCCTGTTCAAATTGACCTTGCTTTCTTGCTACAAGGGCCTTCAACTGAAAGGCGTAAGGGTTTTTATCGTTAACGGCAATGGCTTGATTTAACAAAGATTCAGCCTGACTAAAGTCACTTTTATTAATGGCGATTAAGGCTTTGTTTACTAATGCACCTGATAGGGTTGGCTGCGCCAAGAGTACCTGATCAAATAATGCATCAGCTTGATCAAATTGCTGTTGTTTCATCAGAGCAAGCGCATCTTGATACTGAGTTAACACCGTACTGGGTACATTGGTTAAACGTTGCTGTGCTTGCTCAGCATATAAGTTGTAATTGTTGGCTGTTATGTCATTTAAAGCGCCATTACTTGTTGTTTGCTTGTTCGAGCTGTTCCCTACAGAGCCATTTGCCACAGAGCTAGCATTGCCATCATCTGTGTTGACCATATCCACCATACTGCTATCTAGGGCATCAATACCGTTAGCTTCGGCGTTTTCACTCGCTTGATCATTCGTCATCGTTGAGCATGCAGACAAGATCATTAGGCTGAAACCTAGTAATAACTTGATGGTGACATGAGCTGAGGAAAGTGTGTTATTCACTTTATTATTCACTTTATTATTCACTTTATTGTTCACTCGCCTGTTTACTCTCTTAATTAAAGGTTTAGTGAATTGATTCAACGACATCATGTGTCACCTCCTGTTTGTTATATAACGCAGGTGACAGCTCAGTTAAGGTTGCGAAGCTTTTGCCAATCCATTGGTCATATATATCTTGCCAAGCTCGCTCAGTGTTACTGATATGAATTTCAATAGCCTTTTCCTCAAATGGATAGGCGAGCTCTTCAAGCAATATTTCGTACTCTTCCAGCGCTAATTCATCTAGGTCACTAGGGCGCTCAGAGTCCATAACATCAGCCGCTAACTGGCGATACATTTCAGCTAAGTTAAAGGTCGCTTGCGGCACATATTGTGCTCGTTGAAAGTCCAACACTTGCTGGTAATAACCAATAGCTTGTTTCATCGCGTCTTGTTTACGCTTCAAGGTTTTATTTAATGGCGCGGTTAGCTTAATCGCGATAAATGTTTGCTGGTGTGCTTGGGCTAATTCAGACGCTGCAATTGAGGCAATTTCAATTTCTCGCCCAGCAAAGGTATTCGCTTTAGCTTGCTGCTTAGCGTGGAAGGTTAATATCTGGCGATACCAGTAATATTCCTTGTTGGGCTCGTTAGAAACTTGATAAAACTCGCTCATTTTAAGGCGTACTTCTTGTGCTACATCAAAAGGCTCAGGGTAATCTTTAGCGTATGTTCGATAGGTTAAGCGGGCTTTTTCGGTTTCGCCTGCTTTGAGGTAGTACTCCGCAGCAGTATATTGCGCCTCGCGCTTTAGCGCTCCTTTGGGTTCATTGGCAACAATAATCAACAGTTGCTCAGCAGCCAATTCCCATTGTTCTAATGCTTCATATGACTGAGCAAGTTTTGCTGGGATTGATGCACTGAATTGATGTTTAGGGTAACGTTTTTGAAATGGCACCAATACCGTAATGGCTTGTTGCCATTGCTGTTGCGAAAGCAAGATATTCGCTGCTTCAAACTCGCCACTGACTGCATATTTTGATTCAGGCACAGCTTTGCTAATCCGTAATAAATCAACAACAGCAAGTTGCGGATTGTCGTTCTTGTTAGCCTGTGCTTGGAAGTAAATGCTTGATGCTAATAAATCGCGCATTTCAACTCGTGATGTCGCTTGCTGCGCTGTCGGTGTTTGACTGACACTTAAATATTTTAACGCCAGATTATAAGATTGCTCAGCAAGGGCATATTGGCTTTGCTGATATAACCCGTGAGCATATAACTGAGTCACAAGTTGTACTTGTTTTAATTGAGTTTTAGGCAGCTGTTTACCGTGCTGTACTGGGTTGATAATACTTGATTTATCTAGGGCGATATAAGCCTGAGGTTTTTGTACACTGGCTAATTCATCAGGTGTTTGCCGCGCTACTACCGCTATTTGTTCTGCACTTTTCTCAGAGGGGTGATTAATGACACCGTGAGTCACTAATACAAATTCGCTGAACTGGGCTAAATCCAGGTAGTTTCTCGATGCAAATGAATATTGGGCGCCGTGAGTTGCAAGCTCTAGAGCGCGTTTATCATCTGGATAGTTGGCGATAAACTGTTTATCTAAGGCGACCCTCTCTTGGACAACGACCTGAGTGCTATCCAAATTTGCATTAGCTTGATTTTGCAGCGGCGTTAGGATTTCTCGAATTGTGATTGTGGTTGCATAAGCAGCCTGCTTTTTGAGGGCTATCTGCTCTTGGTTTAGCTGCTTATTTGGTTGGCTTAAGTGATCAGCTTGTTGGTTTGGCTGGTCTGCTTGAACCGAATCATCAATAGAACTGATTTCACCATAAGCGATAGTTTTATAACTGTTAAGTGCTTGTCTAAATTGCTGGGCTTCAAAATTAGCATCAGCAAACAGGTATTCATCAATGTGAATATCTTTGCTGAGTAAGCTGCTTGCTTGTGGCAGTTTTGCGAGTTGTAAGTAGGTACTTAATGCATTTGCAGCCGCTTTAAAAGCGCTTACTCGGCCAATGCCTGCAGGCTGATTTTGCGCGTTGGCGTAAACTCTGCGGCTATGCTCATCACTAAATGCCAGTAAATGAGGCAGTAACTCTTGTTGATGCTTTGCACTTGCTTGACTCCAAAAAGTGCTATTTAACCCGTACTGGTTAATATAATCATTTTTGAGTTTATGCATTGAAGCAAATTTACCTTGGCGCTGATAAAGCTCAAGTAAAGCCAATGAGTAACGAGCAGACCAAATGTTATCTTGTGCCAAATCGATATAGGCTTGATAGGCCAGCTCTGCATCATGTTGCAGCTCTTGTTTCAGTAAGAATTTTGCTAAGTTATCAAATAGAACATGTTGATAAATAGGTAAGTAACGCGTGTCTTGTTTTGATGTCACCAGTGCAACTAAGGATACGGATTGTTGCTGCTGACTGAGTGAAATACTTAACACTCGCTGCGCATCAATTGCTAGGTTTTGCTCGCGACTGCTCAAACTGGCAAAACTGAAATCCGTTGCGGTTAACTCATTTTGCTTTGGTTTATGGTTAGCTAAAATCGTATCGAACACGGCTAAAAAGGTACTATCAGCCTCAGGTAAGCGATTCAGTTTAAACAGTGACCAGCCAGACATATAAATGCTGTTGAGTAAATATTTATCATTGTTATCAGCTGATTGAACCTGTTTATAAGCGCTTATTGCAGCAGGGTAATCTTGCAAGTTGTAATAGATTTCGCCACGCCTAAAGTTAAGCTCCGCCAAATATTGAGTGTTAGGATAGCGGGATAATAACGATTCCATCTCGATTAAGCTTTCATCTAGCTGGCCTTGCAAATCTAGCGCTTTTGCCAGTTGATACTGCAGATGCTCGTTATCAGCGCGATTAGGGTAGCGCTGTAATAGTGTTTGATACTCAGCGATTAATTTTACTAGCTGTTGATCGTTTTGCTTGAACTGTTGCAAAGCTTTTTGCTCTGCAGCTAACGAGTTAACCCCTGTATCTTCATCAAGAACTGTGGTTTCAAGCTCACCAAACATTTGCTCTTCAAGATTTTCAGTCTTAATTTGAACCAGACGATATTCAACGTGTGTTCTGACTTCTGGGTTGGGTTCTAATGTCAGTAATTGCTGATAAATTTGCGCAAGTTTTTGGCTTCGCTGCACTTTTGTCAGAGCAAGTGAGTCCAATGAAACTTGGGGTTGTTGTTTGGCTAAATCAGTTAATGTCGCTCTTTTAGGATTGTTATTAGCTTGAGTATCTAGGGTGCTTTTACAACCGCTGACGCCAGCAATGATCATGCAGCTAACGAGTAAAGAGAGCGTTGGTTTTGATGGGGTCATTATAATTCCTCCCCATTTATAACAGGTTGGGACATTTGCTCTAATACAGCCGCCATTTCATGGCGAGAGGCCAGTAATAACTGTTCAAGTTGAATTTGTTGCTCAGAAACAAAGACTGAGATTTTTTGTTGAATTTGAGCTTTGGTTGAGGCTTCAAGTGCTGCGATATTTTGAGTTGTTGTAACCAGTCTCGTTTCTGCTTGAGCTTGGCGCTGCTCAAACGCAGTGGTTTGTTGCTGAGAATTGGCTAACTGAGCAAAGCGTTGTTGCTGCTGACTCACCAGTACGAGTTGTTGGTCGACTTGTTTAAGTAATTTTTTATGTTGCCATAATCTTTGAGGAAATTGCTGTTGCAACTCCCAGTTAAGGACAGCTTTAACGCGGCTTAGTCTTTGTTGATACTCTTCAGTGCTGCGCTGACCACTAATAGCCTTGATAATATTTTCACTTTCATTGACGCGTTTTAGCCATGCTTGCTCTGCGTCATTGGTAAAAACATCTGCGTTTTCTTGTGCCTCAGCCTCAGTGATTTTTTGTGCTAACAGCTGTTTTTGATTGGTTAACTGCTGAATCAATTCAGGATACTGGATTTGGCTTTGCTGTTCGATGATGCGAGCTTGACGCTGTTTATTGAGTGTTAAACTCTCTTTTATCCAGGCATTTTTTTGCTGCTGACGGTCAATATTGCTCGTTAACAGTGATAACTCAGATAAGGTATCAATATCGTGTTTCAGCTCTGGATTTTCTAATGCTTTTTGCAGCCATTGACCATTAGCTCCCATTTGAGGGTTTATATTGGTGTTGAACAATAATGGCGTTAATTCGGTTTGCTTAATATCAGTATGAAAGCGTGCTAAGTCAGCTAATTGTTCAACATAGAGTTGCTCGGCTTGTTGATAGCTATACAGGCTCTCAGAAAGCGTGTTTTGCTGTTTAATTTGAGCAGAAATGAGTAATGCTGATTGCCAACCGAGCTGGGAGTATTGATAGTCACGTTTCAATAAATCAAGCAATGCCAGTGAAGTGTCATATTGCTTGATCTGCTGAGCTGAGAAGGCAAATAGAAATAGTGCAGACTCAGTGTAAGGACTGTGCTCAGGAAAATCTTGTAATTGATCGAATGCTGCTTGGTATAGACCTTGTTTAACATACATTTGGGCTAACAATAATTGAGCATAATCATTAATGGCTTGCTGCTGGATTTGTTTGTCTGCCTTTAATTCATCAGCTGTCATTATGCTTATGTCAGTGATTTCTTTATTAACATTTTTACTAGAAACTTGAGCTCGTTGTTGTGGACTCTTTTCGGTAAATAAGCTTTGCCAGAAATTCGTTTCAGTTGCTGCTAAGTTTATGTTTTTAATGCGTACCAGCAGTGTTTCTGCGCGTTGATAATCCTTTGCTTGCATCAATTGCAGTGCTTGGTTAAGCATGACGTAAGCAGATAATGCTGACTTTGCAGTTAATTCAGTATCTGCTTGGTTTGATCCCGCGGCTGACTCATCAAGTATTTTCGCTGAAGGAGTCACAGATGCAGGCCAATATGCCAATTGATGTAGGATCTGATATTGCTCAGCATATGAAGCAGGCAGTTGAGTGATATTAGCGAGGGTTTGCTGGGCAGCATTGTGTTTACCTTGCTCTATTTGTTGTTCTGACAACTGTAGTAGCGCGATAAGCTTTAGCTCATCAGCAGAGGTGGCAGTTTTATTGCCTTGTTTATCTTCGGTTGGTGGCTCAATACCTGCCAACTTATCGTCTGCTTGTTGTTGAATTAATGCTTTCTCGAACGTGGCCAACGTCTCTGTAGCTTGATGATGTAAACCGATGGATACCTGTAAGCCAGCTTCAAACAAATGGCTTTTTGCGGTATCAGCATCAAAGCGCTGTCTGTTTAGGCTAACTTGGCTTAATGCGGCGTTGTAATCACCTTCAAAATAAAAGTATAAGGCTTGGCGATAAAGTTTATTGCGCAGGTTAGCTTGCTGAGCAAGGGTTAAATTAGTTGCAGTCGTTGCATTAGCAACTTCAGTTGGTTGCTTATTTAGTTCATCAGTTGAGACATCAGTGGGCATATCAGCACTGATAGCTGCAGCTGAAAAACAGCCGCTAACGATAAGCAGTAATATCGCTTTTAGCTGAGGCGTTGCTACTGCATAGCGGCTAAAGTCAGGGAAAGCTTGGTTCATATTAACTGGCATAACCGTTATAAAACCCACTCTTCAACTTTCACATCTGCACGATAACTGGATTCATTATCTTCAAGTTTCAATTCCACCATCACGGTTTCATCTGTCTTTTCAAATTGATGAGTCACTGCTCTTTGTACGGTGCGACCTTCTGCATCAACACCGGTAAAAATAGCGGTAAGCTGATGCTGTCCCATTTTCAAATTTCCCATATAGACTTTTTGAATGCCGCCTTTTTCCAGTGCACGACGTTGGCGTTGGGTATATAAAAAACCGGCTACATTTTGCTGATTAATTTTTAGCTCGACACTGTCTAGGGTAAAAAAACGTCCAATATCCACTGACACAAATACAGCTATTTGAGTGCTTGCGGGGAACAATAAGTCTTCTTCAAGAATGAATAAATCACGATTTAATTTAATGACTTGGCTTTTAATATTTTCAAGTTTGCTTGCTATCTGACTCTGACTATCAGCGCTACCATTAGTAATTGCATTAGCACTCGCGTCATTATCAGTATTGGCTAACGCGGAACTTGGCTGCATCGCGCTCCAGAAAATGGCTATAAATAGCCCCAAAGTGAGCCATATTTTAAAATTTGTAGATGACTTAACAGTGTTACCCTGCGCTGTACCTTGTCCAGTACCTTGTTCTGTGTTGTTCATATTTCTACCTTGAAAATGGGCTAAATCGCTAACATTACGCAAAATGATTAAAAGTAAACGCTATAAAAAGCGCGGATGACGTTAGCGGAAAAATTGTAAAACGGTTCGTTACCTACGCCACCATCAGCAGTGGGATCTCTAAAGTTGTTGTAGTCGAAGGTGATGTAGTCCCATTGAATACTGGCTTCTGAGCGAGTATCTCCAAAAGATAAGCTTTCAGGCATTAAATAAGTGACACCTAGACCTAAGGTTAAGTCATTAAAGTCACTTAACTCTTTATCGCGGGCTAGGTAGTTTTGTGCATCTTGATAAGGGAATAAGTCACTATAAAATTCAGCTTGAGTTTGCTGGTAGTAACGCACTTTAAATTCAAGTTCTAAGAAGTCACCAATAGGGTGGCGGTATCCGAGTTCGACATCATTAGCATCAATTTCCCAGCTGTCGTTGAAGTAGCGGTAATGAAAAAATAACGCCGCGCGATAGGGCAGAAAGTAGCTTGCCGATAATTTGGTTGAAAACGAGTTTCGAGTCTCTGGATAGATTTCAGACTGATAGCCAACACCGGATGGGTTAGTCGTATCTATGTAGCGTACCGTACGGTATGGGTTATTGAGGTAACCTTCGTCAGCAATGGCTTCAAAGTTAAGTTGCGCGGTTAAGTTGCGAGTTAAAATTTGACTTATGCCTGCGCGAATACGGTACTGCTGGCTTTGTTCTTCAAATTGGTCATCGCCATTGCGGCGTATTTCATTATCACCATATGACACACCAAGACTTAAATTGGTTAAATCGCCAAAGGTATCTTGAGATACATTAACGCTAAAGGATTGTGCGAGGTAATCGTCTTCATCACTCTGGCGGGCATTAAAGGTCATTAAGGTCTTATCGTTGAGGTATTCGACCCCGACTTGGCCTTCATGGCGCTTTTCGCTATATGGACTTGCTGTACTGAGCACATCTACAGAGGCCGAAGAAATGCTATCGAGGTAGTAGTAGCCAGTAAACGCCAATGATTCTGAGGTCTTTTTTCGAAGCAATACCGAAGGACCGTCAATTTTCATCCCGCCGCCTTCATAGCTGTGATAAAGCACATCAGCGCGATCAGGCTCTAGCACTGCTGCTAGGCTGAGTGGCGAACAGAGAATTAATCCTGTCAGTGTTGCTGTCTTTAATAAGCACTTGAGCATCTTAGTTACAACCACAGCCACCGCCTCCAGTTCCTTCTGCTCCGCGAGCAGACTCACGGGCCTCCAATACATGCGCTACGTGCATATTGGCAATGGGATGCCTACCAAATCGCATAATAGGATCGGCAAGGTTTTGGCGTTCATAAGGTTTTACCCAAGGTTCTATGTCTAAACTTGAGCAACCCGACATTATGAATAGTGACGACAGGGCCGTTATGAGGATGAGCATTTTTTTGATTGGATTCATCATAGGGTTACTCTCTGATCAGCTTTTTAATCGCAGCGGCGTATTTTTTCTCGTAACCGTCTTGATAACCTAAGAACACATATCGCACTTTGCCGTCGCGATCGACAATCACAGTCGTTGGCATGGCTTTTACATCGTAGGTCTCAGATAGGCTGTTTGTTTCGTCAAAAAAGATATCAAAACTTAAATTAAGATCGGTTAGAAAGTCTTTACCTGCTTGGTTTTCTTGCTCAACATTGACGCCCCAAACGGCAACGCCTAAATCTCGATATTTGTCTTCAAGCTTTTGCAGTACAGGCATCTCTTTTCTACAAGGTCCACACCAAGATGCCCAGAAGTTAATCAGGATGATATTGCCGCGCTGTTCAGAGAGTTTAAGGTTCTCACCTTGCATGTTTTTTAAGGTGAAATCTGGTGCCATCTCGCCTTCTGATAACGCATTGGCTTGAATCGATACACTTAAAGTAAATAGGGTAAACAGGGCAATGAACCCACGCTTAAATAACATCATTGATAATCCTTTATTTCTTATTATTTAATTTTTGTTTAACTCTTTTTCGAGCTAGGTTGTGACCAACGGCTATAGATTAAAAATAAACAGCAATACCAGTAGAAAAGGTTAAATTGTGCGTCGTTTTTGATGAGCCTGTTATTTGAGTGTCAAATATGTAGTCACTCATCGCCAGATCCCATGCAACCCAGTCATTGAGAAAAACACGGTAGTTAGCGGTTAAGTTCACCGTAAATTGTTCATCACCGGCAAACTCAGTGTTACCACCACCGACTTCAAAGGAGAACACACTGTTAAAGACTAAATCTTCACTGAAAAATATTTCACTAGGTAGAAGGTTATAACCAATATTGAGACCGTAGTAGGTCATTTCGCGCTCTTCATCTGTCAGTAAAGGTGCGGTGTTAGCAAGCTTTTCAAAACTGGTATATCCGCCTTCAGCGACTGCATATCTGGCTTTGACATAAAAGTGTTCACTGATGTGATACCCCAGATGTGCACTAATCCAAGGGCTATTTTCAAAGTCCTCAATTGACATCAAGCCACCTTGAATACCGACCTCGAAATTTTCGGTATCCAATACATCATCGAGTACTTCGCGGCGCTCAACATCGGCTTTAACTCCGACGGTATTTGATTGGCTAGTTTCAGCTGAAAGTGCAATGGCGCTATAGCCCATGCCTAAAGTGACGATACTTAGTGTTAAACAAGATTTAATTGCGTTTTTTACCATGGTATTAATGCTTATTTTTGTTGTTATAGCTGTTTTCATCATTGCCTTCATTATTCCCATGCCCATTAGAAAAAGACGCTAAAGCCGACTTTCCAAGATTGAAGTTGTTCATTTTCATCTCTGTCGGTTAAGGCCAACGAGAGTTTATATTCGGCGCGTAAGATAAAGTTACGTGCGAGATGGTATTTAACCCCAGCCGCTGCACTCATTAAGGTGCTTTGACGTGATTCAGAATCCGCGATAACACTGTGAGGCTTAGTGTTGATAATGCCGCCACCTATACCAATGTAAGGGACCAAGGTAAATTCAGGAAAAGGATGGCTGTAAAGCATGGCTTCAAATAAGTCACTATCAGAAATGCTACCTAAGGCTTTACCTGCAGATATTTCAGCACTAAAAACAGGGGTGAAAACATAGCCTAAGTGGACGTTATAAAAGTTAGCGCCTTCAAGGTCGCCATACATCACGCCCGCTTCCCAGTCTCTTTGCATAAAGGCTTCAGTGCCAATGACATGCTGGTTAATCGCTTCACCATGTTGGCTGAGTCCGCGTAAGTCATCTTCATGAAACCAACCTTCAATGCCACGCTTATCACGGACTTTGAGCCAAGATGTTCGTTTGAGTAGTACACTGACCTGTTCATGTTGCTCGACAACATGTACGACGGGATAGCCTGCACTTGGGCCTGAGTGAAGCTCAACAAAGGGAACATCAATGGTTAACTGCGCCGCCGAGGATTCAGCGTGAGCAAGATTGGAGTTCAATAACGTTAAACAGAGTAATGTACCTGCCAACATGAATTTGAATGGGCAGGCGAAATTAAACATAGCTTCCTTTTTGTAACATCATTAGTCCTTGTTTATTGTTGTTTTTATTTGGCTTCTAACTTTGCTGTTATCAAGGTTTTTCTTATCAAGCCATCTCTTACTAAGGTTGCTCTTATTAAGGCGGCAGTTATCAAAAGTCTTTTCGACTAATCTTGAGCGTAAAAAGGGGTGTTGTAATACTGAGCCCCAATATCTATCCATTCGCTTAATAATTTAAGTTCGTCGGCTGTCAGCATATTTTGATGGGTTTCATCATTCATGGTATTAAAAAATCTGCTACTGGCTCTGGCACCATTAGTCGAGATAATTGCTGGTACATTCACTGTGGTTAATACAGGAATTGGATTACCTTCGGCATCGAGTATCAACTCGCCATCGGCATCCACTTGATAAACCACGTTACCATCGGCATCTAGCACTTCGACTAGTTTGTCGATAACGATCCCATCCACTTCTTCTTGTTCGACATCATTAAAAAATAACTCACGATAACTCGTCAGGTGAGCGATTTGATCTATTGATGGAGCTGCAATCAATTCAAGCTGACCAGCTGGTACTTGGGCAAGGCTATTATCATCGACATTGCTATGGCACACGGTGCAAGTGTTATCTGCAAGGACCTCTAAGGTGTCTTCGTCTATGGCTAAACGAGGTAAATCCCAAAGGGGCTGAATATGTTCTTCATAGTTGATTTGGATGCGGCAATATGGGGTCCAATTATTAAAACATTCACTGCCATTTGGTGCAGGAGTTGTTAAGTTTTCATAATTCAGATTCATACTCGGGTTTAGCGCTGAGATAGCTGGATTAGTCCAAATATCATCGTAACGTAGGCTAGACGATAGCTCTGCTATGCCATTGACCATAGCATCGGCCTGCGCCATGGTTTGACCTTGTATTGGAATAATATTGCTGCTGGCATTAGGGTATGCAGAGCCACCAATCGCCCCTGTGTTAATGCTGTCTGCTTGGGCATCATAACGGCCATGAGGTAATTGGCTGTTAGCCGTGTGACAACCCATACACTGCAGGGTTTCACCCGCTTGTAAACTTATCCATTGGCTGTGGCGACCACCAATGCGCTGGCCGTTGCTATCTAAGACACTGATGGCCAATGGTACATTTGCAGGGACTTTAATTTTCACTGAGCCGTCTGGCTGAATTGGGGTGTAGCCAATAACTTCGCGCATTAATTGATTTCGGCTGCGACCAAAATCGGTATTGGCAATATCACGAACTTCATCAGGTGGCATAGGTACGCCGCGAACGATTTTTAAAAAGCGCGCTGGTAATTCACTGGCTGGGGTTAATGAAGGATCGCTTAATCGACTAATACCGCCTTGATTACTGCTGCTGTCTTGACCATCAAAATCATATACGCTGCGAATGTGAATTGCCGCAGCGAGTTCTTCGTGCAACTGTGGATCAAGTTCATTACCAATCACTTGATCGGCGATAAAGGCTTTAGGTTGCGATGACGGTTGCATCACTAACGCTTCAGTAATCACTTTACCTTCTTCGCTATTGGCAACTAACTGCTGAGTACCGTCGGCATCGTTAAGTAGCCAAAGTTCATATAAGGGATCGGCAAGTGCTAAGGTTTGATCCAGTAACTGTTCATCAGTTAATTGACCACATGCACGGATTTGTTCTTCAACAACAACCCGACAAAGATCCCAACTCAATAAATAACGTTGGCTGTTATCAGGTAATGGATATAAATGAGTTAAGCGCCCAGAAGGTGATAGCGCGTCTGCGAAGTTAAATTTAAAATCAAAACTGAGCGGTAAATCGTTTATGGCATTGTTAGTTGTGTTGTCGGTTTCGCCCGATACCGCAGTGGCTTGCTGGTTATCAATATACTCATCGATATTAATTGTCACAGGCCTTTTTTGATAACTCATTTCATCCTGTGATGACAGCAGCATAAGTATATTGCCATTTGGTAATTGCTGCGGTTTAACAAACTCAATTTGTTCATCTTGCTCATCGAGAGTCATCTGATGAGAATGCCAGCCAAACATTAATTCATTCTCGGTGCCATCTGGATTCATTTTGTAGAGGTTAATACCATGGTCGCCACCCATGTCATCCCAACGGCTATAGAGGATTTGACCATCTTGCAATACCAGTGGGTAGAAATCATGACTAAGATTGAAGGTCAGTTGCTCAATACCGCTACCATCATCGTTCATTAAATGGATGTTGAACGTTTCGTTATCGCGGCTTTCATCGAGAGCGGTGTATTGCGGTTTACCTTCATCGAGTAAAATGGCTCGTGATAAGCGCTGGCGGGTTGAGGCAAATATAATCCGTCCATCAGGGAGAAAGGATGCCATCAAATCATCACCTTGTTCGGCGGTCGTATCACTGTCTATTAATCGGGTCAGTGATTGGTCTGATAATTGGTAACGCCATATATTCCAACTTGGTTGCTCATCTTCGTCGGCATCAGCAATTTCTGGCGCGCGAATAGAGACTAAAAATTGTTGACCATCATCAGATACTGATAAATCACGAATATCTATGCGTTGGATAGTGTCAGGAACTTCGGTGATTAAATCGGCAAAAAGTTCGGCGGTGATATTGGTAACGGGTGAGTCAGTAAACGCATTTCGTTTTACAAATAATTGTGCGCCAGGGTTAAATTGGCTTGGGTTTCTACTTTGAAAACTAGCGGATTCTGGGTTGTCATCACTGGGCTGGGTAATGAGATCGCGCTGAATGTAAACTACAGGGTATTCAACTAAAACAGGATCAGGCTGTTCATCCTTAAGCGCAGTATCCGTGTTACAACCGCTAACAAAAAGAAACGCCATTAATGCTTGATAAATAAAAGCTTTATAGCCTAAAACTTTATTGTCAAAAGTTTTACGGCCTAATCCCTTTAAGCCGAAAAATGGCTTCATTTATTACCCTTAATATATAATTGTTATTATTGTTATCGTTACATAGTTAAAATGTAATAACTCTTGACATTATTGCCGCCTAGTCTCAGTGTTTCAATACTTTTTAATAAAAATTATTTTGCCAAGTAAAAAATAAAGTTAACAAAAATAAAAACAACAAGCTTTATGATTCCCGAAATACTTATCATTGTCTGCGTTTTTATAACTCTGCCGCTTAAGGCGTTTGTTGGCTGAAATAACGACAAGGAGACAGTATGAAGAGGCAACTTTGTACGGTGAAAAGTCAACGATTTTCAAATAAATTCAATGTGCTAAGAACGCAATTAACACTGAATAAAACCCGAGCCTTTTTGCATAAATTAACACTGGGTTCAATAATTGTTTTTGCTCCTTTGTCTCATGCAGGGACGTTAGAGCAAGCAAAGCAATTACATGATCGTATCGCCGGTGTTCCCGCATCTGAACAAACCCTCAATGATATAGCGCAATTACTCGGCGATAGTAAACCGATAGAAGCGGCTTATTTAGCAATGGAAACCCCAGCTTTTTATTCCACGACCTTAAAATTGTTCGCCACCCCCTGGACTAATATCGATCAAGACAGTTTTGCACCACTAAATGATTACAGTGCAACTGTAATTGGTGCGGTACGAGATGACGTTGATTTCAGGCAGGTACTGCAAGCCGATATGGTGTATGTGGGGAAGAACAGCCTTAATCTACCAGCCTATAGCACCAGTAATAACCAACATTACCAATCATTAGAAGATCAGTTTATTGATTTAAAAGATGGCTTGGAGCGAACCAGTCAGTCTAGCTTAAATGGTTTGCCAAGTGATGCTACTGCAGGCGTACTAACCAGTAGAGCGGCTGCCAAAGCATTCTTTTATTTAGGTACAAACAGAGCCATGGTGCGTTTTACCTTAATGAATCATTTGTGCACTGATTTAGAGCCCCTAAAAGATAATACCCGTTCACCTGATAGAATTCGCCAAGATGTTAGCCGCAGCCCTGGTGGCGATAGTCGCTTATTTATCAATAACTGTTTAGGTTGCCACAGTGGCATGGATCCATTAGCTCAAGCGTTTGCATTTTATCAATATGATTTTAACCTTGAAGCTGATCCGGTTGGTGATAATGGGGCTATTGCTTACAACCAAAGTGGCCAAGTTGACCCCGATACAGGCACCAGAGTGCAAGGTAAATACCATATTAACTCGACCAGTTTCCCTTACGGTTACGTCACTGAAGATGATGAATGGCATAACTATTGGCGTGAGGGGGTTAACCAAAAGCTTGGCTGGGATGAAACCCTTGAAGGTAAAGGCTTTGGTGCTAAGTCATTAGGTGAGGAGTTTGCTAATAGCCAAGCTTTCGCTCAATGCCAAGTAAAGAAAGTATTTAAAACCGTGTGCTTACGAGATGCAGAGTCCAATGAGGATATTAACCAAATTGCGGCGACCACTGAGTCTTTTCAACAAAACTCATACCAACTTAAGCGTGTATTCGCTGAAGTTGGCAACTACTGCATGGGAGAGTAACGGTGAAATTATCTCAAAAAACCATATCTAGCCTCTCGGTGCTGAGTTTATGTTTAACCCTCACGGCATGTGGCGGCGGTGACGTAGAAAGTAATCCGCCTCAGCAGCAAGAACCAGACTCTGGCGTGTATACCGGTCCTGCGCCTGCCACTGAAGACATTCAAAAATATAAAGTCTCATTGTGGGACAATATCTCAACCCAAAATCGCTGTGGAGCCTGTCATACAGAAGGACATCAAGCGCCATATTTTGCCAGTCGAGAAGACGTTAACGACGCGTATGCTGCGACTAATCCGCTGGTTGACTTAACTGATCCAGCTTCATCTCGGTTAGTTGAAAAAGTGGCTGGTGGCCATAATTGTTGGTTAGACAGTGATAGTGCCTGTGGTGAAACCATGACCTCGTGGATCAAATTGTGGTCAGATGAACGGGTCAGTAGCGCCAATACCATTGAGTTAACTGCGCCAGTCATTCGAGAGCCAGGTTCAAGCAAAAGTTTCCCAGATGACAGTGCGCTATTTAGCCGACATGTTTACCCCATTGTTAGTCAGTACTGCGTTGATTGTCATAACGAAGGAGCGACTTTTGCTCAGTCACCTTTCTTTGCCAGTAACGATATAACTCAAGCCTACGAGTCGGCTAAAAATGTCATCAACATCGATGAGCCATCTCAGTCTCGATTAGTGGTTCGTTTAGGCAGTGAGTTTCATAACTGTTGGACAAATTGCCAAGAAAATAGCAATGAAATGCTTGCTGCAGTGACAGCGATGAGTGATGCAATTGCTGTCGATGAAATTTCACCAGAAATGGTGGTGTCTAAATCACTACGCTTAACGGATGGTATTACCGCTTCAAGTGGTGGTCGATTTGAAACGGATGTCATTGCCTTATACCAGTTCAAAACTGGCGAGGGTTCTACTGCATACGATACCTCTGGTATCGCGCCAGAAGCGAATTTATCGCTGACGGGTGATGTTGAATGGCTCGGCAGTTGGGGCTTATCTTTTACTAATGGTAAAGCGCAGGCTAGTACCGCCAACAGTAAGAAACTCCATGATTTAATCACCTCTACTGGTGAGTTTTCAGTTGAAGCTTGGGTAACACCAAATAATGTCACCCAAGAAGGGCCTGCAAGAATCGTCACTTATTCAGCAGGTGATGATGCACGTAACTTCACATTAGGCCAGAGCCAATATAACTATGACTTTATGCTGCGCACTGAAGCTTCAAGCACCAATGGTGAACCAGCCTTAAGTACGCCAGATGCCGATGAAGTGTTACAAGCGACACTGCAGCATGTGGTATTAACTTATAACGCTACAGAAGGGCGAAAAATTTACGTCAATGGCAACTTAATTGAAGTGGCTGATGAAGATATTGCGCCGTTGGCATCTTGGGATGACAGCTTTGCGTTGATTTTAGGACGAGAGGCTTCAAACCAACATATCTGGCAGGGTGATATTCGTTTGTTAGCGATTTATAACCGCGTACTAGAGCAAGAACAAATCAGCCAAAACTATGATGTTGGTGTAGGTGAGAAATTCTTCTTGCTGTTCTCGGTAAGTCATTTAATTGATTTACCCAATACCTATGTGATGTTTGAAGTCAGCCAATTTGATAATTACAGCTATTTATTTACTGGCGCTTCATTGGTGAATATCGATGGGACGCCAGTGGCTGAAGCATTTGATATGCGCTCAGTTCGTATCGGGATTAATGGTAAAGAAAGTGCCCAAGGACAAGCTTATTCTAACGTAGATTTAGCCATTGAAAGCGGTCAGGCGTTAGCTGAACCTATGTCGCTGTCGGCATTAGGCACTATTATTGGTCTCGAAAAAGGTGCCAGTCAGGATGAGTTTTTCCTCACTTTTGAGCAAATCGGTGAACATGAAAATGTGGTTGTGCCTGGGGTGATAATCACACCCGATGAGTTACCAGCAAGTACTGAAACCGCGCAAATAGGCTTAAGAAACTTTGCTGAAATTAACCACTCAATGAGTGAGTTAACTGGTGTACCTCAGCAAACAACCAAAGTGTATGACACCTATGCACTAGTAAAAAGCCAACTGCCGAGTGTCGAAAATATCGATACCTTTATTTCTGCACAGCAAATGGGTGTGACGCAACTGGCAATTGCCTATTGTGATGTCGCCATTGATGACGATAGCTTACGCAGCGCTTGGTTCCCTGATATTGACTTCACGCAAGAGCCAAACGTGGCATTAAGCAGCGCAGAAAGACCTAACTTGCTCAACCCGTTAATTGGTCAACTTATGCCGCTGAATTTATCGAGTCAGCCAGATGCTAACTTGGTTTATAACGAGCTGGATTCACTCGTCAGTAATTTGTCTGTGTGTGGCACAAACTGTAATGCAGAGCGAACCCGAACTATTGCTAAAGCATCATGTGCAGCAGTGTTGGCAAGTGCTGTGATGTTGATTCAATAGGAGCGTAATGATGATAAAAATACCCACACAGATTACGACGTTTCCAATATTGAATATCGACAATCAAGCGGCGGCAAAAAAGAGTTTAAAAGGACTTCAACATGACTAAACGTACTCATCTTCACCCTGACAGTCCTTTATTGTTTTCCGATCATCGTAAACCCATGACTCGCCGTGAGTTTATCTCAACGGGCCTGGCAAAAGGTGGCCAAGCGGTCGCGGGTTTATCATTAATGAGCATGTTTGCTAACCCAAACCAAGCCAATGCTGCGTTGTCTTCTGACCTAGAAGCATTGCGAGACTCATGCGGTATTAGCGTACAAGGGGCGGGTAAAATTCCGTTTATCAGTTTCGATTTAGCGGGCGGCGCCAATATTGCTGGCTCAAATGTGCTGGTTGGTGGCGCAGGTGGTCAGCAAGATTTCTTATCGACAGCTGGCTATAACAAGCTGGGTTTACCTGGTGATATGGCACCATCGATTGCAAACCCTGATGTTGGTATGTCTGATTTTATCAATACAGATTTAGGTTTGGCTTTTCATTCCGACTCTGCATTTTTACGTGGCATATTGGAAAAGGTTTCAGCCGATACCGCATCACGGATTAATGGTGCGGTGATCCCTTGTCGTTCTGATAACGATACGGGTAATAACCCACATAATCCTATGTATGCTATTGCGGCGGCTGGTGCTAACGGCTCGCTGATGCCACTCATTGGCTCGCGCAGCACTGACTCTGGTGGCAACTCAATGGCAGCGGCTAATTTTGTCGATTTGAGCATGCGGCCAACTAAAATCGATCGACCGTCTGATGTGACAGGGCTTGTGGATGTGGGTGATTTGTTTAACTTGTTATCTCAGCGCGATGCCGTAACGGTAATGGAAAGCATCCAGCGCATTAGCGCCCAGAAAATGGCCTCGGTGAACACTCAAGTGACTCGTGATGATGTGATTAAAGACTTAGTCAATTGTGGCTATGTGAAAAGTGCTGATTTAGCCGATCGTTTTGGTGATCCATCGACGCTTAACCCTGTGTTAGATCCTGACATTGTGGGCCCAAGCGGTATTTTTACCATTAATGAATTTGATTCAGAATCAGAGTTCCAAAAAACCGCTTCTATTATGAAACTGGTGGTTAATGGATTCTCTGGTGCTGGCACTGTCACTATGGGGGGGTTTGACTATCACACTGGTGAGCGTGGTACTGGTGAGTTACGAGATTTACGCGCAGGGCGTTGTATGGGCGCATGTTTGGAATATGCAGCTCGTCGCAATCAACCTTTGATGATGTATGTGTTCAGTGATGGCTCGGTTGCCAGTAATGGCCGCATTGATGACTCAATGGAAGGGCGAGGCAAGGGAGAATGGACGGGAGATAACTCGTCAACAGGTGCATCTTTCTTCTTGGTGTATAACCCAGCGGGTAAGCCACAATTAATGGGCTCAAGTGCCGATCAAATGGCGCAAAACCAACAAATCGGCTTTATGCGCTCTGATGCCTCAGTGGATACCGCATCAGCTCCATCGGCAAATAACGTGAACTTGCTGGTGGATACGGTGTTGCTTAACTACATGGCGCTTCATGGTGAACAAGGCCAGTTCAATATGGTGGCACCAAGACAAGGTTTGGGCAACAGTGCGATGTTAGATTCGCTAACAGCGTTTCAGCCGATAGTTTGATTAAAATATAAGTTTATTTTGCTGGTTAAATTGAAAGGCTCAGAGGTTTTCTCTGAGCTTTTTTGTTTTTATATTTGTTTTTATATTTGTTTTTATATTTGTTTTTATATTTGTTATTAATTTTAACTGAAAACCAAAACTAGAATCAAAGTCGTGGCGCTTCGCCCACACCAGACTAAAAGGGAGTGGACTGCGACTCCCTCTTAGAACACCCCGCAGCTCCGGCGAAATTTAAACAGCAAAA